>NZ_JAIUDG010000021.1:0-114960 GCF_020179875.1 Paenibacillus sp. alder61 | reverse complement strand
TATCTTTGTATTCAAGGAGACCTCCTTTCGTATGTATCTGTACAATTCTACGATAACTGGGGTCTCCTTTTTTTGTAAATTATTCTTCTTACTTGTTATGTCATTTTTTTTGCAAGATTGCTGCCCGCATCAGTGAAATAAGGCCCTTTTTGACCGCTATTATGCCCGTGAAGCCGAATTGAACCGAAATAACGGTCCAAAAGGCCGTTATTCCATGGGAGGCAAGAGAAGCCGCAGGTACCCCACCCCGTTTCCCACGCCGCCGTTAAATCGGCGAATAAACTGGTTGACGGCCCAACACCCTCTCCATGCCGCCTCCACCGACGCAAAGAAGGGGAGCAGGTACCGCCGCTCCCCCTCCCTACGCTCAGCCAGCCTAAATTTTTCGGACGGCCTCCTGGTTTTGATACCAGGCTTCGTACCAGTCGGTAATGTACTTGCTCGGTGCTACATCCAGTTCCTCTTTCAGAATAAACTGCAGCTCTTTATATTGCTGCTCGACCAAACCGGAGTTTTGCGTAGAAGCATAAATTTTCATAAGTTCAAAATAAGTGCGCTCTTCCTGAGGGTACAAAGACCTCAGACGCTGATAGTAAGATGCCGCTTTATCCCAAATTTGCTGCTGCTGATACCATTCCGCGATCGCGAAAGAAACACCCAGTCCTTGCTCCTTCAATCGCTGACATTCGCTCTCGGTCCACCAATAGCCGTACTCCTGCAAGTAATCTCCCGTATACAGCTTCATGGTATCTATGTATTCCTCCAAGGAAGCTTCGCTGATCGGGGGGAGTTTGCCGATCCGTTCTTCCCACTCCTCAATGTCCAGAAGTACCTCCGTTAAGCTCAAAATATAGCCCTCGGTGGTATTTGTAATTTGAATATACTTGGCGTACGGCTTCAATGTTTTTCGGATATGGTAAATCGCCGTGTAGAGCTGTGAATAAACTTTATCCAGCTCGTACTCGGGCCAGAGCAGGTCGGTTAAGGTGGATTTGCGAACCAATTGCCCGCGATGCTGGAGCAGGTATAAGAACAGTTCCTGCGCCTTGGTCGTCCGCCACTGCAGCAAATGCGTCCCACCCGTCTCGTCGGCGATACTGAACTGTCTAAACAAGTTCAAACGAAGCACCTGCGCCGAATCCGATTCAACCGCGGATGGCTGCTTCATAGCCAAACTGTCCCGGACACGCAACAAAGTTTTTGAAAGACGCTCCAGTCGGACCGGCTTTACTATGTAATCCAGCGCATTGAGTTCAAAGGCTTTGACCGCAAATTCGTCGTATGCCGTCACAAAAACAACGACGAGCTCGGGCTTGGCCTCCAAGAGTTGTTCGGCCAGTTCGATCCCGTTCAATTCCGGCAAGTGGATATCCAAAAAAGCCACATCCACCTGGTTTTGCAGCAGGAACCGCTTCCCCTCGAGAGGATCGGTAAACCTCCCGACGATGTTGGCGGAAATATCCGTTTTTGCGATTTGCCGTTCCAGATAATCCAAAGCCAGCACTTCATCATCCACAATGACTACTCTCATAGATTTAACTCCTCAATCGATTTGAGTGTATTGCACTTTCATCGCTTGCCTACTAAGAAGGATACCATAATTAACTTCAACAAAGAAGCCTCGAACCTACCACGTCCGAGGCAAATCATCGATCTCCTACTTCGGCTCTACTTGGGCTCTACTTCATCCGACTCCGCTTGGTCCGGACTTTCAGGGTACTCCGAATTCCGCACGTGCTGTGATTTCCTGCGCTTTTTCCGTACAGGTACATAAACGGCCACGATCAGCGCGGCGATCAGAATCAGCGGCAAGGCACCGGCCAGGACGATAACGATCCACTGCAAAATCATCGAAATCACCTTCAAACTGCCGGACAACGCCTGTTCGGCCCGCTGCAATAGCGGAGGCTGTTCCTTGGCAAGCTTGGAAACGGTGTCTTCCAACGGTTGAAAAACTCGAATCTCGACCGTTGAGAACGCCACGTGATTATCAATAAACCGCATGCGTCCCTTGATTTGCTCGATTTCAGTCTGGATGCGCTCCAGCTCGTTGGCGAACTTGACCAATTCGTCGGTTTTCGTCGCCTCGTTCACAAACTTTAGATAACGCGCCTCCATCGCCTGCTTTACTTTAAGCCGCGACTCCAGATCCACATACTCTTCGGAGACGTCCTGCCCCCGGATGCTCTGCTGAAAAGACGTGGATTTCAACTTTTCAAGCTCGTCGAGAAAGGAAGAAAACCCGCTGGCGGGGACTTTTAAAATAAACGTACCGCCCCGCTCGCTGTCGGATTGATTCTCGGAAAATTCAACAATATACCCGCCCGTCAAAGTGACCAGATTGCGAATCTCCGATTGAACCCGATTGAAGTCTTCCACTTCGATGGTGACGTTCGCTTCGTAAATCAGCTTCTTGTTTAGCCCCTCTTCGAAGCTGGATACCTGAACCCCGCCGCCAACCCGAGAAGCCGCCTTCTCCCCCGCCGAAGCCGGCGCTTCCGCCTCGCCCCCGGCAGCGCCGCCATCTGCGGCGCCCTTGGCATCCGACACCTCCGCCATATTCTCTGCGGTAGCAACCGACAGCTCATCCGAAGCATACCCGCCTCCGCTGCCGGAATCCGCAGAACTGACATTGCTGGCCGATTTGTCCGCGCTCCCGCAGCCTCCCAGCAGGAATACCATCACAAGACCTAGACTGGCTGCGATGCTTCCCCATCGTTTTTTCATTTCAACCGCCCCCCGAATTGAAAATCATCAGGAAATTCGTTCATTCGCCCGAGTCTCTTTATAAAGTCCATGACCGCGAATAACCGCTCCTCATTTCCTGACGTTTCCAAAAGCCGGAAGGTTGCCGAGATATCCTAGATTTACTGTTCACTTTCCGAAAGCGGGTTCGCTTCGGCCTTTTTGGTGACGGCGAGTTTGCGAATCCGGCGCTGACCTACCTCCCGAACGGCAAAGATATAACCGTTATATTCCAACTGCGGTTTTTCCTGCGTTGTCGGAATCCGTTTCAGTTGACCGATTATAAATCCGCTTAATGTATCGTAATCCTCAACAGGCAGGCTTATGCCCAACAGATCCTGCGCATCGTGAAGAGACATCGTTCCCCGGACAAGATAGTCCCCCTCCCGAAGCTGCTCATATTCCGCCTCTTCTTCATCGTGTTCGTCATAGATGTTACCGACGATTTCTTCCAATAAATCCTCCATCGTAACAATCCCCGCCGTTCCGCCGTATTCATCGACGACGACGGCCAGATGAATCCGGTTTTGCTGGAGGTCCTCAAACAGCTCGTTTGTCTTCATGGATACGGGGACAAAATAAGGCCGCGTAAGCATGGAGCGCAAATCCCATGACTGATGTTCCGCAACCTTCAGATATCGGATCAAATCTTTCACATGCAGCACGCCGATCACGTTATCGATGGTCTCCTCATACACCGGAAAACGGGTGTATTGTTCCCGGTCGGCCAGTTCGGCGACCGTCTGCAAATCGGAATCCACCGGGAGAGCTACCACATCCATCCGGTGTGTCATGATGTCGGCAACGTTCATATTATCAAAGTCAAATATGTTGTTGATCATCAATTTTTCACTGGCCTGGATCGTTCCCAGCTCGGTACCGGTATCCAGCATCATCCGGATCTCTTCTTCGGACACTTCCTCATCCTTCGAGTTCGGATCAATGCCGAACAAACGAACGAGCAAATTCGTGGACAACGTAAGAAGCTTGACGAATGGGCCCGTCGCCTTTGACAGTACATACAGCGTGTTGACGGCAAACATCGCCATCCCCTCCGCCTTTTTCATCGCTACCCGCTTGGGAACCAGCTCACCGAGAACGAGCTGAAAATAAGAGAGGAACAAGGTGATGATGATGAGCGACAGGGTACTCAAGACCGTGGGTGATAACGGTACGCCTAGTTCTATAAGAAACGCGGCCAAATCGCCCGCAAAGCTGTCTCCCGCATAAGCACTGGCAAAAAAGCCGGCCAGCGTGATCCCGATTTGGATGGTGGCCAAAAATCGGCTGGGTTCTCCCAGCAGTTCGATTAGTCTTTTCGCCTTTTTGTGTCCCTGCTGCGCCATTAAACGGATTTTATTATCGTTCAGCGAGATCAGCGCGATTTCCGAGGCCGCAAAAAAGGCATTGATCAAAATCAGGATTAAAATAATGAGAAGTTCAACCAAAACAAAACACCTCCGTATATTTTGAAAAGCTTAAAAAAACAAAAAGGCATAACCTGACGCCTAATAAGACGCAGGTTATGCCTGTATAACGATATGATTTCCCTGATCGGGGCTGTTACTGTCCGGGTCGTCCGAATCGGTCATCGCAATTAAACCTCTTTCCAAATATTAAAACATATTATAAAGAGCCCGCTATAGAGGTGTCAAGTCGTCTCTAAAATTCCGCCTTTCGGAGCAGAATGGCGGCGTTATGTCCGCCAAAACCGAAGGAATTGGAGAGGCCGATACGAAGTGGAGCCTGGCGGGCATGATGCGGAACATAATCCAAATCGCAGGCCGGATCCGGGTGATCGAGATTGACGGTGGGCGGAATCACGCCTTCTTTTAAACTTTGGATCAACGCAATGGCCTCCGCCCCTCCCGCAGCGCCAAACATATGGCCTGTCATCGATTTATTTGCCGTAACGGGAATCCGGGACGCCTGGTCGCCGAACAATTTCTTGAGCGCTATCGTCTCCGCAAGATCTCCGACCTGTGTGCCCGTGGCATGAGCGCTGACAACGTCCACTTCCGCCGCCGAAACGCCGGCGGATTGCAGCGCCCGCTTCATCGCCAGGAAGGCCCCTTCCCCTTCGGGATGCGAGGCGACGACATGGTAGGCGTCCGAGCTGGCGCCATACCCGATGACCTCGGCATGGATGCGCGCTCCTCTGCGCCGGGCATGGTCCAGCGACTCCAGCACAAGGAGGCCCGCCCCCTCGGCCATAACGAAGCCGTCCCGCTCCGCATCGAACGGACGGCTGGCCCGCTCCGGCGTCTCATTCCGCTTCGACAGGGCCGTCGCATTGCCGAAGCTGGCCAGGGACAGGGGATGCACCGCCGCTTCCGTCCCTCCGGCGATAATCACATCGGCCTCCCCGCTTCGGATCAGGCGGAACGCCTCGCCGATCGCCGTATTGCCGATCGAACAGGCGGTGACGGGGGACAAGGTCGGACCCATCGCGCCGTATCGGATGCTGATCTGCGCGGCGGCCATATTGGAGATCATCATCGGTACCAGACTCGGGCTAACCCGGCCCGGACCGCGCTGCTGATAGGCCTCCATATTGTCCGTCAAGGTCGTGATACCGCCAATTCCGGTCCCGACATAAACGCCGAAACGCTCCCGATCGACCCGCTCGGGTTCAAGACCGGCGTCCCGCACCGCCTGTTCCGCGGCATATACGGCGAACTGGACGAATCGGTCCATCTTTCTCGCATCCTTCCGCCCAAACAGTGCTTCCGGATCGAAATCGCGCACCTGGCCCGCGATTTTTGTCCCGAAGCCGGACACATCAAAATGATCAATAACGGATATACCGGAGCGTCCCGCTTTCAGCCCGTTCCAAAATAATTCGACGTCGTGGCCCAGCGGCGAAACGATCCCCATCCCGGTTATAACAACGCTTTGCATACGTTAGTGCCTCCTTTAATCCCGTTCTCATCTTGAAAAAGAACGGGAGCCGTTTGTCCCTATTGTAACCTCTGATTATCCTATTACAAGTTTTTAGTTATCCTAGTATAATGGATAATACAATAAGACAGGAGGCCTACCGAATGCCAAACGACCCTCGACTTAAAGCGCTATCCGATTTCCTGAAAAGCCAAAGATCCAAGCTGCATCCCGCCGCGGTCGGGCTGCCGCCGGGGGCGCGCAGACGGACCCCGGGACTGCGGCGTGAAGAAGTCGCCCAATTGGCCGGGGTGAGCACAACATGGTATACCTGGCTGGAGCAGGGGCGGGACATCAAGGTTTCCGCTTCCGTTCTCGACGCCATAGCCGGAGCACTTCATCTTAACAGCGATGAGCGCAAATACTTGTTCGATCTTGCGCTCGACAACGGCTTTCATCCGGATCTAGCCCCGGGGCGTGAGGCCGAGATCAGCCCGTCGCTGGCCAAGATTCTTGAAGAACTCAAATTTTGCCCCACCCTTATTTCCGATCGCCACTGTCATATCGTAGGTTGGAACACCGCCGCTTCCCATGTTTTTTTAAATTTTGAACAGGTGCCCGAAGCCGAGCGCAATTTAATCTATCTTCTGTTTCGGAAAAAAGAGCTGCGAACGCTTGCCGTGAACTGGGCTCAATTCGTCCGGGGATTTTTGGCGATTTTCCGCGCCTATTACGGTCAATATGTGGCCGATCCGTGGTATTCGGCTTTTATCGGCCGGATGTCGGCCGAATTCCCCGACTTTGAAGAACTCTGGAACCAAAGCGAGGTCCGTGCGGCTCCCGAGGTCATGATCGAATTCCGGCACGCCCGGGCCGGAAAAATGCTGTTCAACCTCTCCTCCCTCCAAGTTCAAGGGGAATCCGACCTGAGGATGAGCATTTACACGCCCGCCCCGCAAACCGCCACGGAGGCGAAACTCAAAAAACTCCTTGAGGGATAGGCTAACGCGGTTAGCTCGGCAGCATTACGAAATGAAAAACAGCGCCCCCTTTACGGCGGGGACGCTGTTTTTCCTATCTACCCCGGTGCTTCTGCTTCGCTTTCAGCACCTTTTGCTCGCGTTTGTACGCTTGCTGACGTTCGCGGTCCTCCCTGCTCAAGTTCTTCCGCTCCTTCTTGCGAAGCAGCAGTTCCTCCTTCAGGGCCTCCTGCGCAAACGTCGAGATTCCTCGACGGTTCAACTCGCGAGCGGCCAGGCGGGCCAGCCTTTTCGGATTGACTCTGCGGGCCTCGTTGGCATCATCGCCTTCCACGCCTCTCGAACGCGACAGCACCTCCGAAATGCGGGGCATCTCTTGATTCACAAACTGAAAAATCTCGGGATCTTTCGGCTCGGACCCAAAAATATGCCGGTACGCCTTCAACTGCCCGCCGATCGTCTCCTCCACCACGCCAACCCAAAACTGTCCCTCAAAATAAACCGTCAACTTCATGGTAAATCCCCCTCTTGTTATGCGTCGAAGCGCCGGACATCCCGAGGGGGGAAGGTTACTGACACGGCTGGACACCGTGCTTCTGGACTACCAACCAGAATGTGTTTTTGCGCTCCGGGTTTTAGTATAGCAAAACATACCGGTTGCCGGAATCACTCTTCAGGAAAAAGCGGCGTCGACAAATACCGTTCGCCCGTATCCGGCAGCAAAACGACGATGTTCTTACCCGCGTTTTCCGGGCGTTTCGCCAGTTGAAGCGCGGCAAAGGCGGCCGCCCCGGACGAGATGCCGACAAGCAATCCTTCTGTCCGGGCAAGCAGACGGGAAGTCGCGAAGGCATCTTCGTCTTTTACCGGATAAACTTCATCCACAACCTCGCTGTTGTAATTTTTCGGCACAAAGCCGGCTCCGATCCCCTGAATATGATGAAACCCGCGCGTTCCGCCCGACAATACCGCCGACTTATGCGGCTCCACGGCCACGATCCGCACCTCCGGATTTCTTTCCTTCAGTACGGCGCCCACGCCGGAAATCGTCCCGCCGGTGCCCACACCGGCAACGAACATATCGACCTTCCCGTCCATATCGCTCCAGATTTCCTCCGCGGTCGTCCGTTTATGTATATCCGGGTTGGCCGGATTCTCGAACTGCTGCGGAATAAACGCATTCGGCGTTTCCTTGGCCAGTTCCTCCGCCTTGCGGATCGCGCCTCCCATGCCTTCCGCGGCCGGTGTCAGCACCAGCTCGGCCCCTAAGGCGACCAGCAGCTTTCTTCGTTCGATGCTGAAGCTTTCGGGCAGCGTAATGATCAGCTTATACCCCAAAGCCGCCGCGGCAAAAGCAAGCCCTACCCCGGTGTTCCCGCTCGTCGGTTCGATAATGACCGAGTCGGGTTTCAACAGCCCGCGCTCTTCGGCATCCTTGATCATGGCGAAACCGATCCGGTCCTTGACGCTGCCGGCCGGATTAAAGTATTCCAGCTTGGCGACCAGCCGGGCCTCCGCCTGGGTCGCGGCAGAGAAATTGTTCAGTTCCAGCATCGGCGTTCTCCCGATTAAGTCCGTTAAATTTTTGGCGATATTCGACAACAGATATCCCTCACTTTTCCATATTTGACAGATCCACTTTATCGCCCGCAAAGCGGGATGTAAATTTAGCTGCAAGTTCCTCGTCCGACCAATCGGCCAGCTCCAGCATCCTAAGGTAAGGATCCCCCTCCAAGCCCAGCAAGGCGGCAAAAGCCGGCTCGGTCTTAAAGCCGCACTGTTTAAGCCTGATCACCGCGCGTTTGAAATCCTCGCCAAAAAGGTGCAGCAACCGGGCTTCGACCATCATATGCCGGTATCCGTTTTGCCGGTGAACGGGGATCGGTTGGGCGAATACTTCGACAGGCCAATTCTCGCAGAAGAAATTGGCTTTAATTCTTTCTACGCCGAGCACCTGCCTTCGGGTCAGCCTGAATTCCGGAAAATGTCCGAAATGCCGGCGTAAATCATCCGCAAAGCAGGCAAAATCATGAACTTCACAAATAAGATCCAGGTCACTTCCGGGAATTTGAATTTCGAGCGGGACGGTCCCGACAAGGACCGGATGATAAGCCCGCAACAACCCGCAAAGGGCGTAACGCTGAATCAAATGATACACTTCCCGCTGAACGGGAGTTCCCCGCTTTAAATAATCCAGGTCTTCGCCGTCCGGAAAGGCCATGCCATCTCCCCCCTTTAACTCTCCTTGCGCGAAGCCCGACACAACCTCTAACTTAGTCCAATCGAACTTCTTGGGAGACCCCTTTGGTTTCAAACAGCCACAGCACTTGCTTTAGCGTATTTCGTCCCTGGGATAAGGGAGGAAGCCGGTCCTTGGGGAAGAAGCCGACCTCCATCGTCTCCATGCCCGCCTGGGCTTCTCCGCCCGTCTCTTCGCACAAAACAAACATTTTATAAACATGCCAGGGCTCGGGAGGATGGTCATGGAACTTCTTATCCAAAACGCCGAGCAGGCGTACGGGCTCCACGATCAGGCCGGACTCCTCCAGGACCTCCTTGGCCGCCACCTCTTTAGGGGACAAACCGATATCGGCCCAGCCGCCGGGCAAAGCCCAATTGCCATCCACCTTTTCGCGGACGAGCAGCAGGCGTTCATCCCGAAACACCACCGCGCGGACATCCACCTTCGGAGTCGCGTATCCTTTTTCCCCGGCAAACAGCGATCGGACCTGCTCCTGTTCGACGCCGGTATACTCGCTCAGAATTTCCACGCTTAGATCGCGCAGCATCTCAAAACGTTCCAGATCGTACATATCCTTGGAATAAGCAAGCCCGGCTTGACTGATCGCCTGAATCTGCTTCGCCCATTCCAGCCATTTCAACTGCATCGGTTAATCTCCTCTCACGTAATAAATATAATCCGTTGCAGGCGGCGCAATCTCCGCCATCCTGAGGGAAGAGGCGATTTGTCCGCGGTGGTAGCTGCCATGCAGCGCAACATGCGTCAGGATGTCCCCGATAGACCGATCAAACGATTTCCCTTGGCTGTTGTGATATTGAATCCGCTCCTTCAGCTTTTCGTCATGGATCGCGGCCAAAAACCGCCGAAACCCTTGGATATTGTCCTCCGCGAGCTCGATGTAGTGTTCGACCTTACCCTTTCCGCCGGACCAAAGGGGGATTGCCGTCGCTTCCTGAAGCTGCAGCCTGGCCAGCCAGCTGGCCTCCGCCGCCAAAATATGGGCGAACAGCTGAAGCGCGCGTTCCGGCAGCTTCGCTTCCTGAAGCTCCAGCGCATTCGCGATTTCCCGATTCGCCCAGGCCATATGCTCAAACATCCGCAGCAAGTGCTGTTTGACAGGAGACCCTTCCTCCAAGCCGGCTCGTTCCTCCTCCATCAGCTCTTCTCTGGCCCGGATCAACCAGGAATGCACCAGCTTCATTTGCTCCCTGCGCTCCCATACCTGATTCAGGTAGGTGAGCACGGCGGCGTTCAATTGCATATCATCCACCAACCGGCGAATTTCCTGGAGGTATGTTTGCTCGCCCGGAAGATCCCAGGCCACCTTATCGGCGATAAATACCACTTTATCGAACAGGGAGGCCCGAGGCTTCAATGTGGTATGGCATTCAATCGCCTGCAAAATGTCGGTATCCCGGATTTCGAATATCGTCTCGGCCATCGCCCGAGACAGCTTCTGGTGCAAAATGCGGGGATAACGCTGCTCTTCCTCCAGCACTTCAATCCCGCACTGCTCGGACACCTGCGGCATCAGGCTGACCGGAATGATGTTGCTGATATCATGAAGCAGGGCGGCCTGCTCCGCCTTTTGGGCATCCGCGCCATAGAGGCGGGCGATGCGGACCGCTTGAGAAGTTACCTTAAGCGTATGGTCCCAGGTCTCCAGGTCTCCGTGCAGTTTAAAAAATGTGCCGACATCCTGAAGCAGGCTTCCCGTCAACTCCAAACCCGCCGAGAAAGCTGCCACTCCGGTTGCAGGCACATAATTCGCTCGATTATCCATATTGGCCTCCTCTTCTTCCCAAAACACATTAGGATACGTCTTTTAATTTAGCATATTTTTCTAATGATGTTTAGGAAGAATCATCGGCGGCTTACTTGGTCGAGGACCCGAAATCCGTAATATGCAAATCGATATCGAAGGTTACCGGGACTTCGGAAAAGACTTCATCCCAGCGGTCCTTCACCTTTTTCCACGTTTTTGGCGACTGGATCCGTAGACTCTCCCCAAAGCCGGCCACCTCCACTTTATATTGGGTTTGTATCTTCCGCATAAATTCCCGGAGCATCACGTTCAGCCTCTCTTCAAACAGCTGTTCCGCCTTTTCCATATATTTCGGTTTGGACGGGTCCTCCCGAATGTCCCAATTTTCGATGAAGCGTCCTTCGGATTTGATCTCGACATGAAAAGAAATGTCGTCGCCCGTGATCTTCGCCTTTTGCTTGCTTTTCATCGACTCGATTTCATAAACGATCGGCTCCCCGCGCCAGTCGTAGGTTTTGATGGCTCCGCCTCCCCCGTCGCCGCGAATCCAAGAAATACTCTCCACGTCGGTCTGACTCAACGAACCGATCCATTTTCCGCTTGCTCCTTTAATGACCCCGGCACCCGACAATTCCAGTTCACCTTTGGCGGCGACCACATTCTGCAGAACGAAACTTTGCCGCGTTCTCATCAGAGCATCCAGGCGGGTCAAGTTAACTCCTTCCATGATTCTGTTCGTTCTGAAGCGGTTGCGCAGAAAATCCCTTAATTGCTGGGCGGGTACGGTGCCTGACGCATTTTTCGCAAACGTATCCAAGGCCCGTCCTTCGGTTACAAAGACGACGCAGCTCGGGCGGATATCGTTGTCCCGCAGCACAAAATCCATAATCGAATCGATCCCCCGCTTCTGCAGAAGCCGGTTGGAGACGACGATCGTCTTAAGATGGTGGCCGATCACGGCCCGTTCCCGGCGGGTCGAATAAGTCCGCATGATCTCAAACAAGGAATCCCCGGTTTCCGTCGTGTTCAAAAATTCGGGAACCTTCCCCTTCGTCGAGGAGTCCCCTTGGTTGCTGCTGGAGGAATGGGCGGGCACGATCTGAATCGTAGCGGTGATCTGATTTTTTTTATCGTAAGTGGCTCCTTTTCGTTCCAGTTCCCGCTCCAACGGTGTGGGGTCCCCGACATCGAGAGCCAAACCCGCGTACATACTCAAATCCTCGATTTCTTTGCTGCTCCAACAGCCGCTGATTAGAGCCATGGCCGCGATAAGAAGGCAACACCGCCGCATCGAACGCTTAAACATCCTGCCTCAACCCCTTCTTTCTAATCCAGTAGATCGCCGAGAGAAGCGCAGGTAAGAGGGCGAAAAAAAAGATGCCGATGTAACCGATCGCTCCGCCGAGTTGAAACACATCATTGATTCGTTTGGGAATCATGGCGGAGATGAAGATGACGGGCATCAGCGCGAATAGAACGGGGCCGAACCTGATCCGGAAAATTTGCGAGACTCCTAATGAGGCGCTGAAATAAAAGCTCGTGAAATTACAAAACATCTGCATCATCCAAATGACCAGAAACGGAAATTCCAAACGCTCAAAGAAAAGACCCGTCACCTCAAAGCTCCGCAGCAGATCGATCGTCGGCCAAGTACTTCGGAGAACGGCATCCACCGACATACCGCCGATCACCATCACAATGGTGAAAAGATACAGCATGATCGGAATCCCGATGCCGGCGAATACGGCCTTGACCGCCCGTTCCGGATGCTGCATGTGCGCGATCAGTACCATAATGACTTCACAACCGGTGAACACCAGGATCGTCGATTTTAATCCTTGGATAACCGGCATGACTCCTCCGCCCAGCAAGGGCCGCAAATGATTCGGCTCGAACACCCGGATGCTCATAGCATAGGACAAGATAAGAAAAAAGAGGCTGATCGGAAAAACGATCTGAAATACGCGGGCGATCGAGTTAATCCCCCCGCAGGCCAAATAAGCCCCCGTCCAAATGAACGGAATCAATATGGCCCAAATCGGGGTTCCCTCCAGTAAATAGAGCATCGCCACTTCGGCGAGCACCCGAATTTCGAATCCGCCAACAATTATAAAATAGAGGATCAGCAGCAGACAGAGGAAGGCCCCGGGGATCGTACCGACGATACTTCTGCTGTACTCGTAGACGGTTTTTCCCGGAAATCGCTGGCTTAACTTCACCATAACCAGCATGAGCAGCAGGATGATCGCCCCTCCCAATAGGACGGAGAGCCAGACATCCGGCGTCTCCGCCGCTTCCAACACCGAACGGGGCAGTGTCAGAATCCCGGCTCCCAAAACGGTATCCGTCAGGAAGATGGCGGCTTGAGTTGTCGTGATTTTGTCGTCTTTACGTAAAAACACAGCGGGTCACATCCCTCTCGTTGCATTTCTAAGATCGGCGGCGGCGATTCCCGGTCTTCATCATTTCCGGTCGGCGTTTCATTAAAGTTAAGGGTGCGCGTACAAACAAATCTTTGAAATCTTGCAGGCGGAACGGGGAGAACGGCGTAATGTAAGGAACGCCAAAGCTTTTCAATTTGGAGATATGGCTGCAAATCAGCAGGAAGAACAGGATAGTGCCAAACATGCCGAGAGTGGCGGCAAAGAGCATGCCCACAAATCTCAAGACGCGCAGAGCGATCCCCGCGCTGTACATCGGGATAGAGAACGAAGAGATCGCCGTGACCGCTACAACGATAACCAGAAAAGGGCTGACGATGCCGGCCTGCACCGCCGCTTCCCCGATGATGAGACCGCCGACGATCCCCATCGCCGGTCCGATCGGTTTCGGCAGCCGCAGACCGGCCTCCCGCAAAATTTCAATAGAGATCTCCAGAATCAACACCTCGATCAGGGAAGGAAACGGGACCCCCTGCCTGGCCTCAATAATCGTGATGGCCAGCTCCGTCGGGATCAAGCCGGGATGAAACGAGATAAAGGAAATGTATAGCGCGGGAGCCATCAGCGCCAAGAAGGATGCAAAAAAACGCAGGGTACGCAGCAACGATCCCGGCATCCATCGCTCAAAATAATCCTCCGGGGATTGCAGCAGCATGCTGAACGTAACGGGTACGATCAGCGCAAAGGGAGTCCCTTCCACTAAAATGGCCACTCTGCCTTCCAATAAGGCGTTGATCACCCGGTCAGGACGTTCGGTATTCTGCACCTGCTGAAACGGACTGAGGGGATTGTCCTCAATCAGCTGCTCCACATAGCCGGACTCGGCGATAAAATCGATATCGATTTTAGTGATCCGATCCTCAACCTCATGAAGCAGCTCGGGGTTTACGATATCCTTGAAATAAGCGATGACAAGGTTCTTTTTTAGCAGGCTTCCGACCACATATTTCTTCATCTCCAGATTTTCGCTTTTCCCTTGCATTCGCAGCATTGCCGTATTCTCGCTGAGCACTTCCGTGAAACCGATCCGCGAACCGCGCAGCAGGGCCTCCGAGGTCGGCTCGGCAATAGCCCTTGTTTTGCCGTTCGGTAAACCGACCAGCAAAGCGTGCGGCATTCCATCCAGCAAGAGGGCGGTAAACCCTTTTAAAATCGACTGGGTCAGCTCCAGCTTCTCCGTAACTTCGGTGATATCGATGAGTGGAAGAATTTTTTCCTTAAGGTGAGCGGTAAACTCCGGAGTGTTCAGGGCCCGCCCCTGCTCCCTCAATTGCGGATCGGCCTCCCGCATCAACACTTGCATCACATGCGTATTGAGGAAATCTACGGTCTGCATGCCGTCCACAAAAACCAGGCAGGCCCTGACGTTTAACCCGGTGATCTGAAACTCCCGGAAATGAACGTCGCTGCTCGTTCCGATCGTCTTCTTTAGAAACTCCAGGTCACGTTCGTATTCTCCGGATAACGGTTCTTCGGGGGCGGTGGTGTCCCCGGCGGTCGTTTTTTTGGCCGGGTTGTTCTTATTCGAAACAAGCGAGGAAATTTTATTATAGCCAAAATTTATGATCAAAGGGATCAGCAGCACCAATCCCGCTTGCATAAACGTTTTCCAGTCAGGGATGTAAGATAGCACTTTGGTCCACATCGCAAATCATCCTTACCTTATGAACTATCTTCATCCTGCCCTGGAAGTCGATTTACCATGCATGATTTTCTAGTTCGGCCGCCTTTTTCCGAGCCACAATGATCAGATGTTCGGTCGCCTCTCTATACTGAGGGGCTTCGCTCGTTTCGCTGGCGGCTTGCAGCAAATTATCGTAGACGAGCCGATCCTCACGGTATAACCGGGTCACCTCGGCCGACATTCCGGCCAAAAAGCTTTCCGCTCCGGCGTAAGAAAGAATGTCAAACCCGCCGGCCCGAACCTCATCGAGCGCTTTAGCGGGAATGGTGAAGTAGCTTTCGGTAAAACCCCGGTTTTCATCCAACTTCTGTTCCTGTAAATACCCGTAGATTTGTTCGGGGTCCCGATAAGATTCGCTAAACTCGGTAACTCCCGCTTTAAGGACGCCCCAGGAATTAATGTAAGAGAACAGAGCGACGCCGTCCGCCTTTAAAATTCTTGCCGTCTGCCGGATCACCTGCAGGCGCTGCTCTTCCTCCAAAATATGATACAGGGGACCCAGCACGAGAGCGCCCTCAAACTGATCCGCCTCCAGAAGGTGCAGGTTTCGGGCATCCTCGCATAGATAAGCCTCCGCTTGCAGCCCGAGTTTGCGGAACTCTTGTTCCGCCAATGCCAACGCCTTGACGGACAAGTCTATCAAGGTAACCCGGTAACCTTGCTGCAGCAATTCGGCGGCATACCGCCCGGGGCCCGAACCGATATCGCAAATGTGACCGGTCTCCGGAAGATACCGGTCCATGAGGCGGAGAGTAGACAACCACTCCACCCTGCTATATGGGTGATCCAAACGTGACCACTCCCGTTCCGCACTGTCGTCATAATACCGTTTTACCGTTTCGCTCATGTCCTTCGACGCTCCCTTCAAGCAGGACCTGTTATAAATGGAAATTAACTTTCGGTTTAATGGGTAAGTAAAGATCGACCTTGCTTTTGCCCTCCGGATCCGTGGCCGGATTGTTCATGCAGTATTCCAGACAAGGTTTATCTTCCGCCTCATATTCACTTTGCGGAAGCCATTGTCCGAATAGCGTCTGATAGACAATCCCTAATTGGTCGACGGTATCATAAAAAGAATAAAGCGCATAAGTCCCTCCCTGCAGCGTGCCGAACCGGATTTCATCCGGATGTCCCGCCCGGTCGAATTCCTCCGGCAAAGTGACGCAGGCGTCATAGCGGCAGGCGTACTCCTCGACCAGCGAAGGGTCGTCCAGCGAGATCCCGATAAACTGACGCTCCGGGGGGTATAACCCGTTCTTGGCCGCCCATGCGCCCAGCTTTTCCCACGCTTGATACGTGTCCAAATAGCTGCCGACATGCCTGACATAGGCCACCTCGGCGTCGGCTAATTGACGAATGGAAATGTTCATGTCCCAAATCCTCCTTAAGAAGTTTGTTTTTACTTCTCTAGCATAGGAGGATGGCGTGGATTCATCATCCTGCATCTTGCGGTCTAATAGCGGAATATTGCGATCCGCCCGAGAGGATACCCTAATTTCACTCGGCGTCTTCTGAAAATGTCTTTTGAACACCGCGTTAAAACCGGAGGGCGACTCGAATCCGCACAGGATCGAGATTTCCAATACGGTCTTGTCGGTTTCCACCAACAACCGGACGGCTTCCCTTAAGCGCAGCCGCGTCAAATAGACGGCGGGGGTGCTGCCCATGACGGAAGCAAAGATCCGGCTAAAATGATACTTGGAGAAACCGGAAATGTCGGCGAGACGATCCAGTGTGATCTTTTGCGAGTAGTGACTCTCCATGTAATCGACAACGCCGGCCATTCTCTCCTTGTAATAAGAACTCATGGTCTCGCTCTCCTCGGTTATTTATCAGGCAGGAGCAACCCCATGCCGATGACATCGACATAATGGCCGTCCTGAAGCTTAATTTGCCGGCGCAGCAGGCTTTCCCGCACAAACCCCATCTTCATGTACAGTTCAATGGCTTTAACGTTGGTCGCAAACACTTCCAGGCTGATTTTTTCCAGCCTCGGGTGCTTTTCCGCCCACTCGATAAGCGTTTGCAAGAGCGCCTTGCCGATGCCTCCCCCCTGGTAATCGCCGCGCACGCTCATCCCGAACGAACCGGTGTGGGCAATCCGCCGTTTCTGTCCGCTATGAAAATCGAGGAAACCGACAATTCTCCCCTGGTCCTCCGCAAGGATCACCAAGTTATTGTCGTTGCCGCGCATCCGTTCGATCCAGTCTCTTTCCTCCTCGACCGTCAAAGTGAATTCCTCGGGCACCGTCAGCAGGTGGGCTTCCGACGCAATGACGGTCCGGTTGAATTCCAGGATACTTTCGGCGTCCCTCCCCTCCGCGGTCCGAAGATCTATGTAACGGTTGTATTTGTCGACGATTTTAATCGGTGCGATCCAACCCATATTACCTCCTCCTCCCCCTCGGTGGATTTAATTCTCATTCCAATCTTCGGCCAACATGCCGTACACCATATGATCGATAAAATGATCATAGAGCCATTCCGATTGCCGGATTTTGCCCTCCAGCACGAAACCGAGCCGTTCGGGAATCGCCCGGCTGCGGCGGTTGCCTTCGCCGGCCCGAATTTCCACCCTGTTCATATCCAATGACCGAAACACATAGGTTGTTACCGCCCGGCATGAACGGGTCATAATACCCCGGCCTTGGAAATCGCGGCCGAGCCAGTATCCGACAGAGGTCTTGCGGTTGCTTCTGTCGATGCCGTGAATGCCGATACAGCCGGCAATTTCACCCTTGTAAAAGATCCCGGCATGAAATCCGTTTTCCGCTGCCGCCTGCTGTTCGGCCGATTCGATATAGGCGAGGGAATCTTCCCACGTTTTTGTGGCGTCCACCCAGGGCAGCCATTCCCGTAAATACGGCCTTTGTCCGTCTATCAGGGTAAACAGAGGTTTCGCCATCTGTTGATCCAACTGTCTTACATGCACCTCTTCGTCGATTTTAACGTCAAACATCCAGCACGACCTCCTGTTAAGATAGTGTGTTGTTCCGTACACACCACTAGCGTAGCATTAACCCGAGGGGGCTAATGCCGTAGCCGCCTCCCTTAAAGCCGAGTGGGTAGATAAGGGCCTTTTGCGACCGGTACATCGCCCAAGGGAAGAAATACCTGCAAATCTGCAGGTATTTTTGGCGCAATGAACGACTTATTCTATAATTCCTGCAAATCTGCAAGCTTTTTTGCTCATCTTTTTGTACATGACCCATCCACGGGCAGTCTTCTACACATATCGGCGCGACATCGCTATAAAATCGATCTCCCGCTCGCCTGCTTTACTTTGAAATAACGTTCCCCGCTGAAACCCGCTACGCTCATACACCTGAATTGCCCGCCGGTTAAAGGCGGCCACAACCAATTGAAATTCTTCGGGGGATAATCGTTCCGCCAGAAAACGCATTCCCTCCAGCAAGAACGGTTGCCCCCATCCTTTTCCCGTCATGTCCGGTCGTAACCCCAGCCCGATATCCAGCTTGTTGTCCGCGTCGTACAGTCCAACCTCATATCCGCCGGGCACGCGCGCCGCGGCTCCATAGCAGATAAAACCGATCAGTTCTCCACCCGCCGACGTCTTCGCGGCAAAGTAGCTTCCGCCAAGCAATTCGGCGATACAGGCTTCGCTTCCGTCCATGCTGTAGAGCGAATAAGGCTCCGCATAGGTCCAGCCGGAAATCTCGACGGCCAAATCCCGTGTCATCGGCTGAAAATAAAATAAGGACTCGATTACGATCACCTCCGCATCTAATGTCTAAGCCGATGGGGCACTAGGATAGTGAATTACGGCAAATTTTGATCGATCTGTCCCCGCAGGAAGGCTTCATTCAAGCCATTTTCGCAAAAGTGAAATTTCCTGCCCGTCGCCCCCTGCACTCTGTCGATGATCTGCCCCAAATGATAGCCGGTATGCTCCACAAGGTGGTAGATCTGGTGAATATGCTCTTCGCTCAACCTGCACTCTCTATGCAAAAAACGCTCCATCACTTCTTCCCACTCACGCAACTGCTCCTCAAATTTTTGAATAAGCTGCAGGGAAGAAGCGGCGTCTTTCGGAAAGAAATTTTCAAACCCCGGAAGAAGCTGGCCTTCGGCGTTGGTAAGGCGCAGGCAGTTTCTGGCGATATGTTCGCCCATATGAAGTACGATGGATCCAATGCTGTTCCCTCCGGGATAGCTTTCCGCCCACAACACCTCATTCGGGAGATCTTCCAGCACCGCCCTCAGCTTCAGAAAATAGAGATCTTTCATTCGATGAAGCGAAATTTTCAAAAATGTTTTTTGAAAACCGGTAAACTCCACGATACAATCCCCCTTTTCATTACGTTTTTATCAGGGCCCTTCTTCCCGGTTCATCTTTCGCTCGTAAGCCTCGAGTTCTTCCTCAATGGTGAAACGTTCCTCCTCTTCCGGGCTGAGCAGATGCCATTTGCTTTTGATTTTTTGCAGATCGGTATGGATTTCACGGCTTCTCCGGTTCATGTCGAACACCATGGCGAACAAGACCACCACACATAACGCTATTCCATAAGGTCCGGCAAAAAGGCCAAGCGCCGCCATCCCGGCCCCGAACAGCAACCCCAACCAGCTCACGGGATCCCCCCTCCCTTAAAGATATGCGTTCAAGTCCCGGAGATCCCGGATGAACGCGCGGGGAAAGACTTCCATCTCGTTCATTTTTGCTTCGTCCCCGCCATACGCGATAAACGGGATGCCCGCAAGTGCGGAAGCTCTGCCGTCCATCCAGGAGTCGCCCACCGAAATCCACTCCCCGGGGGACACCTCCCCAAAATGATGCAGCACGTGAAAAAAAGCATCCGGCGCCGGTTTGAGGAACCGAACTTGTTCCCTGCCGACGACCTGCTCAAAAAAGCGCAAGACATCATGGCCCCGAAGGGCGGCCTCCGCCGCCTCAATGGAATTGTTCGTGACGACCACCAAATGATACAGGCCCTGCCACTCTTTGAGCAGTTCTTTTACGCCGGGCTCCAGCTCCGCATCCTTCATGCCGATGACCTCGTGTTTTTTGGGAACATCCCACAGTTCCTTCATCAATGACTCATTCATCCGGTTTGTCTTTACGCCCGCTTCGATCAAGGTGGAGGCCGTGTGCCGGTTCAGCTCAACACCTTCCACCAATATGCCGTGTGACACTAAAAATTGATATACGTCTTGTTTCATCGCCTCGAAATCGATCCGGGACCGCAGCAGTGTATTATCCATATCAAAAATAATGCCCTTAACCATCGGCCACCCCTATCTTTCATTTATGTCGGCGGATCTATCTTTTCAAAATATATGTCCAAGCTGTCAAAAAGCCGATTCCTATATTCGTTCGAGATGGGCGTTAAATCCTGAAGCCCGACCATTCTTCGCTCCGCCGCCTTCTCCTTTCGATTCTCGTCCAAAACAACGCCTTCAATAGGAATCGAAGTCGTTTGACCTAAAAGGAGCCTTTTGAAATCTTCAATTTCGCAAAAAAACAACCCGGCAATTTCCTCCGCTTGAAAATCATAGTCCGCCGCCTCCTTGTTGCAGGAATACAAGAAGACATGGTTAAACTCACGATCGGTTAACACGGGGGAAATCCGGTCCTCTTCCGGGACGAGCCCGCAATAGAATAAGTCCTCGAACACGACCTCAAGCCCCAGCTCTTCCCGCAGTTCCCGGACCCCGTCCTCCACAGTTTCTCCGGCTTGAAGATGCCCGGCGCTGGAAATATCCAATAAACCGGGATAGGTGTCTTTGGTGGACTGTCGCAACTGCAACAGCAGCCTGGGTGGTTCATGGTCCGGTCGGGACACGATCCAGCAGTGAAACGTTTGATGCCACAAGCCCTTGGCATGCACATTTTCCCGCGTATCCACGCCTATTTTCACCATCGACGCATCGTAAACATCGAATAGCTCCTGCCCGGACATCTTACGGCAGCTCCAATCTCAGGCGGACCATATCCCTGCACTGAATCCCGTTTTCATAGATTTCCTCGTCATAGTGACGGACAAAAAAATCCGGATCCACGCCTACGATCCGAAAGCCGCATTTCTGATACAAAGCCAGCTGCTGGACCCCCGAATTGCCTGTGCCGATTTCCACGGTTTTCATGTTTTCTCTTTTCGCCGATTCAATCGCATGCAGGACCAGTCTTTTTCCGATGCCTCTGCCCTGATAATCTTCCTGTACGGCGACATTGACGATCTCTACGGTTTCGGGACGGGTTCTGATCAAAACGTACTCGCCGATCACTTCATCATTCAGATAGGCTCCATAACAGTCCCCCCGCTTTACGTACTCTTCCACGATTTCCCGGGAGGGGTCCGCCAGAAGCAGCAAATCATAGGGAAATCCGTCCGCCTGCGTGATTTTTCTAATTTCAAGTTCCATTCTAACCGCTCTCCTTCCTGAAGGCCGCTATGGCCGACTTGCCAAATATTCGCTGCGAAGTATGGAATACAGCTTCTGGCTTTTGTACTCGTTTCTGATTTTCAATTCTTCACGGATGATTCCTTCCAAGGTCATCCCCATCCGCTGCATGACCTTTTCGGACCGGAAATTTTCACTGTTGCAGCGGGCCTCGATCCGGTTCAAGCCCATGTCCTCGAATCCGAATCTGACTCCTTATTTTCATCATAGAATCGTTGCACGGTA
Source organism: Paenibacillus sp. alder61 (assembly GCF_020179875.1). Lineage (NCBI taxonomy): Bacteria > Bacillati > Bacillota > Bacilli > Caryophanales > Paenibacillaceae > Paenibacillus > Paenibacillus sp. alder61. The sequence continues at coordinate 93,578 of NZ_JAIUDG010000021.1, read as the reverse complement.
TCCCGTGGATCTCCCTTTTTCAACCGCCTGCACGTAACCTGAAAAATAAAAAGGGATATTGTCCTCCGCCCCGTTTTGAATTCGCCCTCTGACTTTATCAAAAGCGAGCAGCGATACCGAAAAGTCCGGCTCCCCCGTAACCAGAACAGGCTGCTGCCGATCCGGGCTCCAAACGTAGACGCCGCCAAAATTTCTTCGGGCCACCTCAAACACGTAGCATCCCGCCATAGAGGAGATGGAGTCCAGCTGTTCTTCTCCCAGATCGAAATCGCCGGCCTCATCCAGCAATTCGTCGAGCGGCTGCAGACTTTCAATACTAAAATCAAAGTTTCCGCGATCCGCAAAGTTTCGGGTAAAACTCTCCGCCGTGAATCTAATGTCTTCTTCTAATTTCCCTGTCATAGGCTAATCTCTCCTCCTTATCCATCCCATCGCTGGTCTAATTTATCGGCATAATAGCTTATCGCTCTGGCGTATTGACGTATACCGGAATCGGAACTGGTTTGCGCCAGCTGATTCAACAGAATCTCCATCGCCTTGCTGTAATCCTGCAGATTATATAGAACCATCGCGAGAAAAACCGGAAACTCCCGGTGATCCGGAAATTCGGTCATAGCCTGCTCGAAGATGTTCCTCGCTTCGGAGTAGTCGCCCAGCGCCCTGAAGGTACTGCCCAAGCCAAGATAAGCTCCTGGTTTCTCCTCTACAGCAAGTCCTCCGGCCAAGGCTGCTTTATAAAAGGGAACGGCTTCCTTCTCCAAACCCAAGGAATCATGAACCCAGGCGCATTGATACCAAACGGACGGATTCTCCGGCTCCGTTTCTACCAATTCTAGCAGCATGGTACGTGCTTCTTCCAGTTTTCCCGATTCTCTTAAACGGATGGCCAAATTTAAATTCTCCATAAAACTCCCCTCCCCGTACGAGTATTGTACCAGCTTCTGCCAATCGGGAGAATCCAAAAATCAATTGCCGGACGAATAAGTAATAAATAGAAGAGTTCCTTTTTTGAAATTAACTCTTTTAATTCTGACACCCAAGATGTCAGAATTAATGGAGTAGGATGAAAACGAACCACCGATAAGGTTGGAGCCGAGGAGCGAAACGAAATGAAGCTGGACCGGATGTTTGGAATTACGATGGAGTTGATGACCCGCAACCGGGTGACCGCGGCCGAATTGGCCGCGAGGTTTGAAGTGTCGGTACGAACGATTTACCGGGATATCGATTTGATCAATCAGGCGGGCATCCCCATTGTTTCTTACACGGGAACGGATGGCGGTTTTGAACTGATGGACGGTTTCTTTTTGACACGGCAGCACTTCTCGATCGACGACTTTTCGGTGATCTATAGCCTTTTGAAAGGCCTGGAAGCCGCTCTAGGAGGCAGTTATACTACACTGGCACGCAAATTGACCAGTTTGCAGCCCGCTTTGAAGAATGGAGGGGACGACCGCCACAACATCATATTGGAATGGAGTACGAACGATAGCGAAAAGACCGTGGTGCAGCAGCTTCTCCCGGCGATCCGGCAAAACTTACGGATCTCATTCTCCTATGTGACCGCCTTGGGAACGGAAACCGCTAGAACGGTTGAACCGCTTCAGCTGTTTTGGGAACAGGGAGCTTGGTACTTAAAGGGATTCTGCCAACTGCGGAGGGCCAATCGGTTGTTCCGGGTCTCCAGAATCTCCGGGTTACAGGTGACTGAAGAGAAGTTTACGGCGCGACACGAAAAGCCTGAGGAAGAGGAGAAAAACCGGCCCCAAGGCATGGAGGTCCATTTAAGGTTCACGCCCAGTGCCAGGCTGCGCGCGATGGAGCAGTTTCCGCGGGGATACGTAATGCGGGACGGCCATCTGGAAGTAAAAACGGTCTGCTACACGAAAGACTACGCCCTCTCGATCGTACTAAGCTACGGAACCGAGGTGACGATCCTCTCGCCTGACAGCTTGAAAGAAGATTTGCTGCAAAAAATCAAAGAAATCGGAAGCTTATACTCAAATGTAGGAGGAATGGACGAATGACGATTTTGGTAACCGGTGCGACCGGAACGGTCGGACAACATGTCGTAAAGCAGCTTGCGGAAAAAGGGGTTCGCATCAAGGCGCTGTCCCGGAATCCCGAGGCGGCGAACTTTCCCGCGGGGGTTGAAGGGGTGGCCGGGGATTTGAACAACCCGGAGACGTTGGGATTGGCGCTTGACGGGGTAAGCGGAATGTTTCTGATTACTTCCAGCGATGCGGCGGGCGCTTGGCTTCAAACTTCGCCGGAAGTGATCGCTTTGGCGGAACGCTCGGGCGTGAAACGTGTTGTGGTGCTGGTAGGCTACGAAGAGGGGCCTGTCGAAGCGGCGCTCCAGGCCAGCTCCATGGAATGGACGCTCCTGAAGCCGGGGGAATTCATGGCCAATATCCTGGTGGATTGGGCGGATTCCATCCGCGGCGAGCACACCGTCCGGGAAGTGTTCGGAGATGCGCCGAGCTCCCGGATCCACGAAGCGGATATCGCCGCTGTCGCTGTGACGTCTCTGCTTGAGGATGGTCACCACCGCCAAAGCTATATGCTCACCGGTCCGGAAACGCTGACGCGCCGGGAAGCCGTGAGGATCATTGGCGAAGGGATCGGCCGGGAGCTGCGTTTCGTGGAATTGACGGAAGAAGAAGCGCGACAAAATTGGAAGACCCAGGGGTACAGCGACGAGGACATCGAATTTTTTATCCTAATGGGAAAAAATCCGCCCGCCATCGGGCACACCGTCCTCCCCACCGTCGAACAAGTCACGGGACGGCCGGCCAGGACGTTAGCCGAATGGGTGGCTGAACATAAAGCCATGCTTATATCCTAAGGAAGGGAGACATGATGAAATGTCCTATGCCATCCAAGTTCAGGGGCTTCGGAAATCCTTTCGCGGCCAGGAGGCGGTGAAAGGAATCGAATTTGAGGTACGAAAGGGAGAGCTGCTGGCCCTGCTGGGACCGAACGGCGCCGGCAAAACCACGACGATCCATATGCTCTCCACCTTGCTCCCGCCCGATAGCGGGAGCGCCTGGATCGCCGGCTTCGATGTGGTGAAACAACCGAAGGAAGTGCGGGCGAGGATCAGCCTCACCGGGCAATTCGCCGCTTTGGATGAGGGGCTGACAGGTCTGCAAAACCTGCGGATGATCGCCCGGCTGCATGGATATCCGGCCAAGGAGGCTCGTGAAATCGCCGGGCATTTGCTGGAATCCTTCGGCTTGACGGAAGCGGGGAACCGGATCGTACAGGGCTATTCCGGCGGAATGCGCAGGCGGCTGGATATCGCCGCCGGGATCGTGTCTCGGCCGGAAATCCTGTTTCTCGACGAGCCCACCACCGGGTTGGATCCAAGGAGCCGGCAGGGCGTCTGGGAGACGGTCCGCCTGCTGCTTGCCCAAGGGACGACCATCCTTCTAACGACACAGGATTTGGAGGAGGCCGATCAACTGGCCGATCGGATTGCGCTCATGGATCAAGGGACGATGATCGCCAAGGGAACGTCCCGCGAGCTCAAAACCTGGCTAGGCGGAAAAACACTGGAGCTGATTTTGACCGAACCGGCGGATCCCGTGCTGCTCACTCGGCTGCTGGCCGATTCTTCCGGGAGATCGAACATCCGGAGCGACGAGCGGCTCGTTTATCGTATTCCCGTGGATAACGCTGCGCACGCCGGCCAGCTGGTCCAATCGCTTTTGGAAACACCGATCGGGATTGAATCCTTCTCTTTGAAGGAACCTACGTTAGACGAAGTGTTCCTGGCGTTGACCCGCGATTCCCGGGACGGCGCTGTAACCAAGCGGGATTCAGGGAGGTCGCCGCAATGAATACCAACGGAATGGGGAGTCCGCCGTTGTCAGCCGAAAACCGGAGAAAAGCCGGTCCGACGGCCTTCAACTCGGTCCGGGTTTTTATTTGGAGAACATGGCAGCATACGAAAAACAACGGCTTTGGCTTCATCATGGACGCGGTCCTCTCCCCGGTTCTGATGCTGCTTATCTTCACCTATTTGTTCGGCGGGGCGATTGCCGGTTCCACGGGCGCGTACATTCCTTACTTGCTGCCGGGAATCCTGGTGCTCACGGTCTCCCCTATGACCGTATACAGCGGAACTACACTGTGCCAGGATATCTCCAAAGGAGTATACCACCGGTTCCGCACCATGCCTTTCTGGCAGCCATCCGCCGTGTTGGGGCCGTTGGTTACCGACGCCGTCCGCTATTTGATCGCCCTCGTGGTGATTCTCGCGGCAGGCCGGCTCCTGGGTTTTCGCCCTGCCGGCGGAATCCGGGGAGCGGCGTTGGCTCTGCTGCTAACGGCGCTGTTCGCTTTTGCCGTTAGCTGGATCTTCTCCATGATCGGCGTGGTAGCGAAGCGCCCCGAAACCGTCTCGGGCACCAGTATGATGATTTTGTATCCGCTGATGTTTGCCAGCAACAGCCTGGTCGATCCCGGTACGATGCCCGGATGGATCGGGCGCCTGGTCGAGCTGAACCCTATCAGTGTAGTGGTTACCGCCGTACGGGGACTTATGGAAGGAACGACCGGCGGCGGGGAGATTGCTGCCAGTCTGGGCGTCTGCCTTGTGTTAATCGCGGTGTTCGCCCCTTTGACGTTTTACTTTTATGTGACGAAACCGCTTCGCTAAACATCATAACCACCGTCAAACGGGTGGTTTGCTCTAAGGCTATTAGCCTTTATAACCGGCTAGCGTCTAAAGGCGCTAGCTTCACTTCGTTGAAGCTACTATGCCGCTGCCGCTTTTGCCTACCCCTGAAGGGGTGCGTTTATTACTAGTCCCCCTTCAGACCACCTTGATAATATGGAGTAGCTTGAACACTCGTATGATAACGACCCCATCATGTGGTTTTTGTTTCGCACGCTTCGCGAGTTCCACTGGCTAAAGCCCCAAATAAAAGGCCGGGGCGGGATACACCACCCCAACCCCGGCCTGCCCTTCTTAACTTTACTGTCCTCGCCGGTTAGATCCGCTCTTCATCGTCACGGTACTCTTTTAACTCGACAAACTCAAATCCCGACGCTTGCAGGAAGTCCCGCAGATACGCCTCCTGCTTGTCCAAAGGGACGTGATAGGGGCCCGAAACATCCTTTAAGTTTGCGAACAGCACCCAACCGACGCCTGGATGGGAAAATTTAACTTTCCCCTCCGCATCCCGGTTCGGATAAATTTCGACATACACCTGCATCTCTTTGTTCAAATTCCAGTAGAAATGCCGATAGACATATGGAAGCCTCGCTTCCAGCATCCCTTTGTTTTTGGACTTGGAGAACGTCCGGTTCAAAGGCTTCAGAAATCCCAAGAGCGCGTTGATCAGTTTCTTCTCGTCTTTAGCCTCGCACAAAAAGCCGTACTCCTGCATTTTCCCCATTTTTCTTATCTCCCCGGTACCCTTTTTATTTCGATTTGTACTCCACCAGCTTCTTTTCCACGTAATTCCAGGCCTCCTCCAGGCTGCGGAACACCCAGCCCGTTTCCTCGATCCCTTTGGGACTATACAGCCCTAGCAGCAAAGTTCTTATTGCTTCCTCGCATCTTTCGCTAACGACCATAGCTTTGGGGAAAGGGAGGTCGGCATACTTATCCACCCCCATATCAAAGACATAATCCATCATATCCCCCCACTCATAATCAAGATCGCTCAAATCGAGGATAAGCGCGTCCGGGTCCCAAGCTTCCAACGCCGCTTCCCCCATGGCGCGCATATAGGTGGCGTCGCTATTCCCGCCCGAACCGAACCCGTAGCTGCCGATAAATTTCAAAATCATCACTCTACGGTATTCCACGGCCGCCGACTTTCCGATATGTATTTCATAATCGATTTGACTTAAATCCTCCAGCCTTACTCGGGTTGTCTCTAGGTTCATCGTTGCTCTCTCCTCTCCGGGTATTAACAGCTTTACAGCTTTGTCCAGGTCGCCCGGGTGTACCCGATTTTCATCCCTGCCCGCTCCATGTTGCGGTGGCTGGTGGAGCTGTAAGCGCATTGCCCCACAACCCATTGGCAGCCGTTTCGGTATGCCTCATCGATTCGCTTCAAAAGCAGATTCCGCTGCAGCCCCTTGTTCCGGTATTCCGGAAGGGTGGCGGCAAACGTAAGCGACGCTGCGTCCTCCTGCATATACATCACGGCTACCGAGGCGGGAATTTTGTTGTACAGAGCGATATAAAAACGCCATCCCGGACGCATAAACAGCACCTCATTATTGGCGGCAACGGAGGGCTTTCCCTCTATGGAAAGACCGGTCCCCAGACAATGGATTTCCGCATACGTATCCATCTCTTCGGGGCGAAGCTCGCGGATCTCCACCTCTGCTACGTGGTCGGGTTCCGTTTTCCGAGCTTCGCAGTATAGGGAGGTGTGGAAGCCGGACTGATAAAAACCGGCATAAGCCAAATCCTTCAGGACCGCCGGATGGACCTTTCCGGGCGTAATCTGAATTTCGAAATTTCTGTCTCTTTCCCGGTAAAAAGCGATAATCTCCTCGACGTTCTCCTCCTCGATCTTCCCTTTGACATTATTGAATAACCCCCAAGGCATTGTCCGGCTGTAAAAAGCGGTGGCCGATCCAAACCGTTTGACTTCAACTCCTTCGGGATTCCCCTCACGGGCTCGAATCGCCTCCATGCGATCCGTCATATAATCCATTTCGGATTGCTCTATCAACTCCGCTAACGCCTGGCTTATGATCATTGCGAGGGCTCCCTTCCTTATAAGTGCTTAGGTTCGGCGGCTAAACGTCATAATCCCCTTCTTCGTAATCACATGTCCCTCCGGTAAACACGTGGTGCCCGGGTGGTTTTTGCAGCGTTCATAAAGTTCTTTCAGATCCTTTTGAAAATCGCTCCTCGGCTTTTTGGGTTCGGGAATTCCCCAATTTTCCATACATTCGAGAATCAGGCTCTGCGTTTCGGGATAGCGAGAGGCTGTATCCAGGAGACACCCCACTGCGCCGAGCCTTGTATCTTCATCAATCTTTTTCTTCATCTTCGCAACACATTTGGTGACAAGATGCCAAAGCCATATCCTGCTCGTTTTATCGCTCCCCGGAATCGGTGAATCGAAAAATCCCTGGCGCATGGCCGCCCAGAGGGCTAATATACTATTTTGCGCCAAGGCCGGGGTCTTGTAGTTATGGAGCGACGTTAACAACGAATTCAGGCGGCCGGAAATATCGATTCCCCGTTCGGCTAATGCCCACCAGATATGACATATTAATTCTTGGGTTAGCGGATCTCTGATGTAAAAGTCGGTAAGCAGGAATTCAGCGGCCTCCCGCGTCAATGGAACATCCGACATGAGCAAATGGTCCATTAGAGCAGCCGCCCGATATTGAACATATTCTTCCGCCCTCGACTTATCGGATGCCCTTTTATCGATATACAAAAGCCTTGCCACCGGGGTTACATAGGGCTCGGGGTTTTCCGTTGCGCTTAGAGTTTCGTGCGCCAGCTCCAGCAAATCCGCGGTGAGATCAGGGTCCTCCAAGGCCGTAAAAAATCCCTTCTCCCCCTGCTCACTGCCTGCGCAGGTAAAGCGGTTTGCAATCCAGGCCGCAGCTTCCGGCGCCGTGCCGAAGGAGCCAATCTCGTCAATGATTCCCCCCTTTACCGCCTCTCTCCCGTCGCGGTCCGTTTCAGCAAATCGCTCCAGCTTTTCAAGTAATGTTAAATCCCTTGTCATCGTCCGGTCGTTCTCCTCCAGTTACTGAATTTTAGACCCAAATCACCGGGTTTCCCGTCTGAATCGAAGCTTCAAACAGCTTTCTTAATACTCGAATTGCCCGAAGATCCGAACTTGTCAACCCCCGGTTCACAACCTGGAAAGATGCGGGATAATACAGTTCCTCGACCCCCCAGATTTTCTTGGAAATCGGAGACGTTGTTTCGCAGGTGCTTCCGGTATCCGAATCGCTAAAGCGCGCATTGAACCGCTGCCAGCCGCTTCGGTTCGTCTCGACCGTTTCTTGGGTAAAAGCTCTGGACTGGAACAACACCCGTCCCTCCCGATCCTGCACGCAAAATCCTTCCGGGTTAAGCCGGTAAGTAATTTCATTACCCGCCGAATAAAACCACCTGTCCTCGCCAACGAGCGTCATCTGATATTCTTCCATCGAGCCCGATTCCAGCAGGAAAATGCCCTCCACCTCTCCCACCCGGCGCTCGAACTGCTCAAGCTCGGAGAGGGCCTTCCGCGATTCCTCGGCGGTGAAAGGCGAGCCCCATATGCGGCGTAAAAGCGGAAACCGCTCTTCTCCCAACCGCTCCAGCACGCCATAGTAGACGTTCATTCCAGACGTATTCCCTACACGGTCCGAGTATATTTGCATATCCTCGTGGGTACACGCCTGTTCCTTCCATTCGTGAAACTGATAAAAGATTTCGTCTTCCACCGTGTCCGGCATTTCAATCCCGTCATCCGTCCACTCCAAGAGACTTAAATCAAAGGGGGCTGGCTTTACCTTGCCCTCTCTGAGACAATTGCAGTTCACAAAAGCATCCAATCCCATATCCAGCAAGCTCTCCTAACTGTGGTCTTCAAGGATATATATCTTATTTCCGGAAAAGCGAAAGATTGACCTGCCCTCCAAATCAACTGTGTCCCCCGTCTTTAGGCCATTAGGGAGGTCTACGGCAAGTACACCTTTATAGTCAAGTTCGACTTCGGCTTCTTCGTCATTGATCTTTATTGCCTTGATCGCTTGACGCCGGCTCGAAAACACCCCTTTGGATTGCTCAGCCAATCGTTTAAATTCGTGGATCCCATGGGTCTCCACTTCCACAACGCCTTTGGAATAATTTCTGAACACCACATCCTCATGCAGATGCCGGAGCATTCCCTCAATATCGAAGGCGTTATATGCGTTAACGTAGTTGTGAATACATGCGATTTTCTCTTCCTTGGTCATGGATAGCACCTCCGTTATGATTCGGTGATCAAATACAAGACTAAAGCGATAACCAGAAACGGGATTCCAATCAGGAACAACAGATTTGCCGCCTTGTTTCGGAATGTTCTATCCTCCGCCGTCTCGATGCTCTCGTTGGCTCTGGAACGGTCTCCGCTGATGTAAGACCCGGTAAAAATCCCGGCCACCAGCCAGGCACCGATACCGATTCCACCCGTTACTTTTAAAGACATGCTCCAGGAGTCCAGTATCCCGAATCCCAGTGCGATAAGGAAACCGAAGGCAGCAGCGAGAAGCAATGTGATTCTTATGTTTCTCACGTTTTTTCTCCTCTCCCTTAGAGGTGGCTCAATTTTTCTACCGCCTCATGCTCGCTGGCCAGGAAAAAGATGTCTTTACCTTGGTTGCACTCGTAGATAAAATCGCGAAGACTCTTGCTGGAGTATGCGGAAAAGTCGCCCGCGATGGCAATTTTCGTTTGATAGTTAATAAACTTTTGCAAAATCTCCCCGGCCAGTTTCGTTTTCAAATCAAAGAAAGTTTCCGTAATCGCCGTTTTATGAAGTACGATCCGATGGCACCCGGTTTCATATTGGACGGTCGCTATCAAGTCCAAGGCCGATTGAACATCCGTGATCAGTTCTTCGCTGCTGTGAATTAGGGCTATATCCGCCCCGTTGTTTTGAACCGTTGCGATATTCATCCTATATCCCCCTTTTTACATATCATTTCGAAAAAATCGTCATACCGAGGTTTTTTCAAGGACCTCTTGAATCAAGGACTTTTGGGTATCCGGTAAACCTGCCGGCCAGGAGCCGACCTCACAGTAAAGAATGTCCGAGATCTCCGCACAGGGTCTAAACGTCCCGCCCCTTACTTCGCCGCGAAAAATCAATTCCACACGGTCGGGATCCGTTTGATAAACCGCACGGTAAATCCCCGTAATCTCTACCGAAAGCCCGGTTTCTTCCTGGATTTCACGCTTGAGTCCTTTCTCCGGAGCCTCCAACTCCATCCAGCCTCCGGGGATACCCCAAGGCTCTTCGCGATAAACATGGTTTAATAACAGAACCTGGCCCGACTCATTCGTAATGACCCCCAGAACCGCAACAAGAAATTTATCCTGGGCTTTGTAGACGATCCAGTTTTTTATTCCCTTAAAAGGCATGGCTGTGTATAGACGCACCAGTAAGTCGCTGGGGAGCCGTTTTATCAATCTTTTTATCATCGTCCGCACCAACTTCGCTTAGATTGCTAATCCCGCCCTATCTTTTCAACATCGTGATAGATCAGCCTTAAATTTTTCGGCAGCAATAGATCGTGGTGAAAATGACCGAAATACCAAGACCGGTAGGTCAAACGCTGCTGAATATGTTCCAAGTAATCGCTTAACTCGTCCGCTTCGACAGGGGTGCCCAGCGCCTCTTTCAACGATGTTACGGTGGATGTGGGACAAGTGTGCGTAATCACGAGATCGACTTCCCAATGATGCCTCGCCAAATTGTCCAATCCCTCCTGGTACTCCTCCTGTGTCGGCAATTCTCCCCGCCACCAGTTGACGTTTTCTTTTCTGTATGCTTTATCATGAATTCAGCTTGCTAATGTCCTCATAACCGTGCAGATCCCCTGTAACAAACATGTCGTTATCACCTCTGTTGATAACTGCCGGTTAAGGCAACGATCAAATCGACTAACGTAGGTGTAAAAATACCGTTGGGGTCCTGATCCAGATTGCCGAAGCTCCCGTAATCCGTGTCGATCCATTCGACGGCGCCTGTTTCATTGTTAAAGACCAGCAGGATCTGCCCGATATTCGCAAAGATTTCCCCGACCCAAAACCGCTGGCCGAAGTCATATCCGCCGGTCCAAACTTGATAGGCGCGCATGATCTGTTCCTTCAAATCTTTGTCTCTTTCCGGCCCGTGTAGCGTGACGGGGAGTTTGAACTCATGATTGAATTCAAACCAATGGCCCCATTTCTCCGTGGCCGGGACCGTGGATGAAGCCAGGATTCCTTCAATTTCATCAAAATAATAGCTTCCGAAATACGCCTGTAAATCAGGGTGAAGCTTAAATCCCAATTCCTGCTCGATCATCGAGAAGTCGTGGAGATCTGTGTTTTCCACAAGTGAGCTAGGATGATTAGTTTGGAAATAGTCGTAAATAACTTCTTTGAGGTTCATCGTTTTTTCTCCTATTGCGATAGTTTAGGCTTTGATTACATATATGCTCTGCTATTTTTTACCTCACCCATCAGCTCAATATTCAACCCTTCATCTAAGCCTTCGGGTATAAAAGGAACCTGCAGCTTTTCAATTCCCGTTTTGTCATTCACAAGGGTGTAGTAAGCCATCAATATGCCTTTAGCGGCATTTTCGCGGACCGGATCGCATACCAGCATTTCAACGATTCTTACTTCTCTTTCATTCTCGGTATGTTCGAGAGCGACATGAAAATCAAAGAAAGGGATGGGACTCTTACTTCCGGCCCGACATATGATCGGAAAGCGCTGCTTGGCAAAATCGTGAACGACAGCCTCAGCTTCTTCCTGCGTGAACGTCTTGGGGACAGCATCCAGATTACTTATTCCATGGCGAATTACCGGTGCATAGGGAAACTTGATGAGGTGATCTTTAAATTCCTGAATTAATGCACCTCTTAGAAAAACGGGACCGATCATTTACATAAGGCCTCCTATTCCTCATCTATCCATTCCTCACCCATTGGGCTTAGCAGCTTATGTTTCTTCAAATACGCTTGAAGTTGGGACAGATAGGTTTGACATATGAGGATGTATTCGGTTCGTTCAAAATTCCTATCTTGCATTTCCCTTCTCGCCCTCCGAATAAATAAGGCTGCCTCATCATAGGAACCACTGAGCAGCAGTGCGATGGTATGATTGATATAAGATATTAATGGATAGTATATCGAGTTGCGTCTTAACCCGGTCTCGGGGAGCGTCTCCTTGGTATTTAAACGTTCGATGAGCTCCCATAGTTCGCTATTTAACGTCGGCTTCAATATTGGCTCCTCCAAAAAGCAGGAATTCCGTATCCCATCCCATTTGATCCAAAATATCCAGCCCATTGGGATATTCAATACTGGTTTCTCCGGTCCATCCGTGATCCAGAGCGTATATAATTAACTCCTTGATCCGTTTAGGGTGGTGCAAATTAAAACGCTCAGTATCGTTCGTTTTTTTGTTTCTAAGGTCCACTCCTGTTAGAAGCGGACTACCTGCTATGGGATGATCCCATGTGGAAAATTTGAAGGTGCAGGTAAATTGCTTATCTTCCTTCGAGGAGATATTTAGTCTGACTAAACTCTCTCCGTTAGAATATTTGGAGGTCAGCACATAGACGTATTCTTTTTCACGCACAATGATTTCTCTCGTCTTTTTCTTCATTCCACAGCCCTCGAATTCAGAAGTGTAGGTTTATCCCTAAGGTTCATCATGATTCACCTTCTGTATTTTCCGGCCAACGATATATCTCAAATGATATTCCTTCGTGCTGTGATCGTTATAATTCAAAATCTCCTTACAGGATCCTGTTTCCAAAATTTGAAGTTGACTGAAATGTTGCAGCAAATCCTTCTCACTAAAAAAATGAGCATATTTCCCTTGTATGTATTCGTAAGTCCCCTCTTCGATCTTCGCTCCTACGCCGTAATTCTTGTCTTGGTCCGAGAAACAGGTGAAGTACACGAGACCGGATGGGTTAAGATGATGCAAGCAATTCTCGATCAATTGTTTTCGTTCCTTCGCTAAAAACAAATGCAATACATCAAAGCAATAGACCGCATCGTATGTTTTATTCGGTAAGATGGGTTCCAGGCAAGAACCCTGAATAAATCGGCTGTCCGGGTCCCATTCTTCCGCTATGGCCAAAGCCTCGGTCGATATTTCGATCCCTTCAACATCAAAGATGGACGAAAACGCCTTGGTATTCCTTCCATAACCCGAACCGGGGACGAGTACAGATTGCACATGATGCTCCTTAAAGATCTCAAGTGCGTGATAAGCCGTCCTGCTGGGGGATTTACCCCAAATCATTCCTTCACTGCTGAATCTTTGCTCCCAATAGTCTCCCAATGCCCGTTCCTCCTTTTTAAGAAAGCTGCCCTCTAGTACGATTAGAGGTATCCTCGATGTTAGCTTCTATGTATTGTAAAAACTCATCCATGCTGTCGCAATCAAACCATCCGCTTTTTTTATTCAGCTCATATAAGGTCTCAAGGCCGTGGAAATTCAATAACATATCCCATCCTTCTTTGTAAATGACGGCCTCCATGATCTGACAGTAATCGAACAGGATTTCAACCGTTTCCGGTTGGAGCAAATCGGTATACCCGTAGCTCGTTCCATGCGGCAAGGGATAGATGCGAAACGCCAATTCCTTTTTTTCCTTGGAATTCATTCTTTAGCCTCTCTTGCTTTTATAACTTCGAATGGCCGTTATATATTGATCTCGATCATATTGAAAATTCAGTCCATGTGAACGGCACATTTCCCTGACTTCTTCCAGTTTATCTACCAAAGCTTGGGCAAATGCGCTCATTTCGTCATTCGGGAACACAAATCGCTGCTGACCGGGGACGGATTTATTCATAAACGGCGTTTCTTCCGTTATCCAGATCACCGAATGGTCCTCATGATAGACATCCACATAGTAACCGCCACACCCGAATATACCGCTTCATATTTTGTAATCCCCAAAATCATCGATGTAGTACCCTTCCGACTCCCACCCATACTCCCGATCCGCATAAATCTCTTGAATACGCTTCTTCGGCGGCCCGCAATGGGCAGCAAGCCAGTTTCGGATGAACTCCATATCCCGATTCTCATCGTCCCAAATAAAGTCCATAATAATCGATTCCTTGGCCCCGCTGTCCGGGACATAAATGGCATATTCAGCTTTAAAGAAAGTTGTTAGATCATAGCTTACTCCTCTTAAAAAACTTTGAATGCCCTCCGTATCCAAGAGAAATGAACCCCATCGAATATAATGGCTGAAATGGCATACCTTTTCTGAAAAATATAAGGAAATCCCGACCGGTCCTTGAAGGTGGGTCGTTCCCCCAATATAGTCGGGAGTTAAAGTCCACATTGGAGAGAGTGCATTAGTACTATTGCTTAGTTTATCGATAAATCGATGGATGTTTGGAAACGAATGAACCGCCGCATTAAGTTCCTCGCTAAATTTAAATATCTCGGATGCATCCAAACGATGTGCCATAAACGCCGTAAAATCCATCCCCATGAAACTACCTCCGAACTATGATGAACGTGTTGTTGAAATCCACCGCGAAAGTTAATTGCAAATGATGCATCCAAACAAGGACAAGTAAACTCCATGTTTCTCGCATTTCGGATAACCATAAGGAATCGTGGGACAGGGGTCCCCTTCCTCAATCTCCGTCCATTCCAGGTAATTCTCCAGATTCACGCTTCTTCTCTCAAAAGCCTGGATCATGAATCCAAATTGCCGTAAGCAATTCAGGACTATATCTTTATTTGGCTCATAATCGAGCCGTTCCCATCCCAGCCCTTCTATGGCGGCTTCAATCGTACGGAGCATAAAGGCTTTCTCCGCTTCAAAAGAGTCCAACGTCCACGGCATCTCATCGAGGTCGAAACCCACCGTTCCAATCCCAACGGCAGCCTGGTCTCTTTGCGCCAGCCAAATGATCAACTCTTTCTCCCGATCGGTTTCGGCCAGAATGGATCCGCTTAGAACAACGACTTCCAACAAAACGGAAGTCAATCCGTTAGACATATGTAATGTTTCAATGGCATAGGCCGGGTCATCCGGCAATCCAATGTAGTTCCCCATTATACATCCGCCTTTATGAAATTGTAGTCAAAATCAAAAACTTCGTCATATTCCGTCGTCGAGTTCATAGGATTGAAAATCCTCTTGATAGTGAAAAACGCCAAAAGATGCTTGTATCGATTCTTTTTCTTTCATGATTTTCCCTCCTTCCGCCTCTGGCTGCTCAACCTATCCGAGCAAGCGCACGCTTAGCGGCTGAGCGGGCATTAGGCAGTCCGTGCTCCGCGATCTCCCGCAACTTTTCCCTGGCCGGTACGTATTGGTGATACCCCAAAATATCACAGGCCCGTTCTTGAACAAACATATCGTCTTCATCCAAAAACTGCACCAGAGAATCCAAATGGTCATAGGGGGTCAGCGCCAAAACACTGTAGATATACTGGCATCTCACTTCGTCTTCCAAATCGGAGTTTTGCAAAATGTGATAAATCTGCTCGATACTTTCAAGATCCGCGGCGATCCACTCGCTATTTTCGGGATGCGCATTCGGATAGTTTTTTTCCAGGTCCCCCCATTCGCTCTGCGGATTCGGCTCCAATGCGGCAATAAAGGTACTTACATTTCTAAAACCGGGGGAAAGATCGGTCTCTTCATGATTCACGTAACATACTCGGTAACTCAGCGGCCCTCGATAATACATGCAGACGTAGTTGGAATTGTCATCGGTCCAGAGGGGAAGCAAGTCTTGAAACCCGTCCAGTTCGGACATAAATTCAAGCATCTCCACGATCTCTTCTTGACGCAACATCCGCAAGAAAAAATCCACCTCTTCCTGGAGACGGAAGTGTCTGTTCAATGGCTCCAGGGTCTCATCAGGCAATTTGATATTTAAAGATTTAACGATATCTTTGAAAAACATGTTCTCCAACTCCTAGTTGATTTTAGTCAAGCTCCATCGCATATTTCTTTATATATTCTTTATCCAGGATGGAATAAAAATATTGATCATGCCACTGTCCATCCAGCAGCAATTCTTCCTGGAAAATCCCTTCCCTTCTCATGCCCGCGCGTTCCATAAGTTTAACGGATTTGAGGTTATGACAATGGCACATGCCGACAACTTTATGAGCTTGCAATTGCCTGAATGCAAAATCCAGTAGAAGTTTTGTCGCTTCCGCTCCGTACCCCTGTCTCTGGTAGGAAGGAAGGATAGCAAAACCGAGTTCCCAACTGTTTCGATGATCGACGTAACTCCAGATCTGCGCCAAACCGATTCGCTCATGCTTTCCATCTATATCCGCTGTAACAACAAAGTCATAACCGGTATCCGAGTCCATTTTTTCCAAATAATCCGCTCTGACGGTTGCGCGATCCGATTCCACATATTCTTCGTAAACCCATATATCCTTGTTGCATTCCAGTTCGCTAATGAAATCAAGATCATCCACGGTAACCCGTGAAAGATTCACGCTCCTCCCATTAAGTATCATTGTGGTCGAGTCCCCCTTGTTCCCTATTCAAGATTTCAAGAACTTCGTTTAACACTCTGCCCGAATCGAAAAGAATTGCTTTGATATTTTCCCGCTTAAATTTTAATTTTTCCATACTCGGCAACCCCTCAGTCACATGTCCTCGATATTAAATTCCCTAAGCGTAACCAATGGCTTGACGCCTCGGTTTCCTTTTTTCGTCACGGTGCGCCCTTGATCATTCGTCCGTTTCTCGATATAGTCGCCGGTCAGCAAATTGTAGTCGTCTTCTTCCATGCTTTCCATCGGCGTCCCATTAAAATAACTGCCTGTCGTCGCCCCGATCAAATACCAATCGTCATTTTGATACCTGAATCTGTATTTTTGATACCAACGCCAATTACTTCCGCCGTAGTGGCTCACAACGACAGACCCCCGGTTAATTTCCAAGCCTTCAAAAGGATCGCCCCATACACCGCCCTCATCGGCTTTCAATAGAACTTTATCCGCAATAATCGATAGCCGGTAACCCCGTTCTTTGTCCCCAAAGGCAATCAAAAGGGAACGCGGAGGCGCTGTATCCTCACTTGAGGCACCTTCAATCACGGCCGCGATATCCTTGATCCCGTCCTTGTTTAAATCGCCTTCGGCTTTAACGGACTCATCTTCCGCTATAAGAATGTGCCAACCCGGGGGGATCAACGAAGTCCAATCGACCTTAAGGGCGATTTCGTCCTTGGTTTTAGATGCCTCCGGCTGGGGAGATGCCTTCGAATTTTGACTTTTCTGTTGAAGGTTCGAACTTCCCCCGCACCCGGACAGTAAGCTTGAAAGTAAAACCGTCCCGCATAAGATCCGTATCATAGCCTTTTTCACATGACTGCTCCCTATCTGCTTCTATATCTTTTTTTTGCGAATCGTACCCGTTACAACAATGTATCCAGATCTCTAAGTGAATGAATAACCAAATCAGGCTTCACTTCGTGCCGCCAGGATCTCCTCTCCCGATTCAACCAGCAGCTCACGATACCTTCCCGCTTGGCTCCCACAACATCGGATATGGAATCTCCAATATGGATCACTTGACTGGGATTTACATGATAGGTATGAAGCAATTGTTTAAACATCGCATTGTGATCATCATTTTTATAGGATTGATACTGCTCGGAAGTGAATATGCGCAGGCTATAGTCCAAGTAAAACTTGGGCAGCATCGCCTCATCCGTATCACTAACTATACAAACCTTATATTTATTTATAATTCCTTCTAAAAACTCCACGGTATCTTCGTACAGTTCCGATTGGGTGTGTTCGCTGATCAAGATCCTGGTAGCCTCTAGCGGATCATAAGTCATGCCCTTTTCCTTAAACAAACTTTCAAAACACCGTTTATAAATGTCTTGAGTGAGATGAAATTGTTTCGTCGCCTTGAAATCGCTGGAATGATCCCAAAAAAGCTCCAGTAACCGTCCTCCGCATTGTTCAGCCAGGTCAGATGTATAGGAATCATTTTGGATTTGCCTCCAAATATGTTCTTTCCTAGAATCTACGTTGACTAAGGTTTGAAACATATCGAGACTTATTACTTCGAACGGTTTCATAGGGTTCAACCTTTCTTCAAATTACTCGCGGTCTTTTTCAATTCTTGTTTATATAGTTCGTAGTTGATTTCATCGAAGCAAACGAAAATGATCCTCTTTATGCTGGTCCCGCTATTTACCAAATAGGCAGTCACTTCATCAATAGCTGCAATACAGGCCCGTTCTTTCGGGTATCCGTATATTCCCGTACTTATATTGGGGAAGGCCAGGCTTTCGACGTTCATGGAATCAGCCAGCTTTAATGAGCTTCTATAGCAGCTTTTTAATTTCTCTTCTTCCTGTTTGGCTCCGCCGTTCCAAACCGGACCCACCGTATGAATGACATAACGGCATTTCAAGTTCCCTCCGGTTGTCACCACGGCCTCGCCTACGGCACAGCCGCCCTTCTGATTGCGGATTTTCAAACACTCCTCCAGGATCGCTTTTCCTCCAGCCCGATGGATAGCGCCATCCACTCCGCCCCCGCCCAGCAAACTTGTATTTGCCGCGTTGACGATCGCGTCCACTTCGCATTTCGTGATATCCCCTTGAATTAGTTCGACTATGGTATTCTTGATGGTAACTTGCACGAATGATTCTTCCTTTCCTCTTGCGGACATGTCGTCCCCTCATTTTGGACCGCTTCTCAACTTTTCCAAATGAAATTTGTTATACTCATAGTACCTTAATTTACCATGGGGAGAACAGGATAAGAATGGATTATAGAAATTAAGGCATAAGAAGCAAAAAGCCCCCCGCTCCAAAGAAAGCCTTTCCGAGGGGGGGTTACACTTGATCTTTTAACGCTTTGAGTCGTAACAAAATACAGGTGATATGTCCGTTCAAAACGGCCCGAATAAACAAGCCTTCATTGAACCGGTCTCCACGGATATAGCTGGTCATTAATTTTCTCAGCGTATCCAGGTCCGCATTCTTGATGGGTTCATCGATCGGTTGGGCCAAATCCGTGAATTCCTCGTGATCCGCCAACCATTCGTGCCAGTTAAAAACGACCAGGAAGCCGGTGCGATTCAATTCCTCCCGGAAGCGTTCCACCTCCGGACTCTCCCTATAATATCCGTTGACCACTTCGTAAAACGTATTGCCGGAATTCTGAAAGTAATCAAGAAAACCGACTAAACTCTCGATATCTTGTTTCGTAAGCTCTTTATGTTGCGACATCTGCCACTACCTCATTTCGAGACGAACTAAAATTTTACGCGGACATAAAGCCTTATCCTATAAATACGATAACCCCTTCTTCGGAGAAGGCTTCCGTCAGCTTGGTCTTTAAGAAATCTACTCGGGAACAAAGATGTAAGCCATCCTCCTTACTTAAATTTTGTTTAGACCAATTCATGAGATGCGAAAGCTCCTGAAATAAAAGGGGGAGATCATCTTTTTGGATATCAACCCCGGATTGGAAAAGCGGAATGTATTGCAATTTGAGTTCAATAGACGCAGGAATCCAGCACTTGCAAAAGAAAGCTTCCGAAGCTACGGGGACATAGAAATCCCTGTCCTGAGGCTCGATAATAAAGGCCGCGACAGACATCGGTTAATCTCCTCCTTTCAATCGTGGCTCCGGGCTCATAGCCGCCTCGACTTACCTTTCAAGATGAGCTCCTCATCTAACCACGGATTGCTCAGAATGATTTCATTCACGCGTTTTAGAATGGACGAGCCCTGGGACAAATCGGACATCCGGCTTAACAAAATCCAGCGCAAACACGCTACAGCTTCAAAAATTTCAGCATCTTCCAAGGAAAAACCTGGGATTAATGCCCTGAATTCAGAAGCATACATCCGGCCGTACCGTTCACCGACGTAAACCCGCACTAAAAAAACAGACCAAGCTATGTCATATCTGATGTCGCCCAACTGACCATTTGTCCAATCGATGACCGTTAACTTGTCCTGATGCTCCAAAATATTCCCTAAATTATAATCGCCGTGAATGAAACGATCCTGCCGAATTTCTATCCGGTCCAACAGCTTAACCAAACTATTTTTCAGATCATGGTGTTGCTCCAGCCGAGGAAAAAAGTAAGCCACAAAATCGTACTTCGGAATCAACGCCATATCCCTGTTTTCATGATAGTTATGGACTTGGACCAACATCTGTACGATTTTTTTCAATTTGCTTTTGTCCAATTTGGAAATGGGCACCCCGTCGTAGCTGGTCAGCAATACGGGATTTTGATTCATATCCGTTCCCCAACCATACGGTTTGGAAACGCGGATCCCCTTGGTATACAGTTCGGATAGAAGGTGATACTGCTTTCCGACATCCGGTTTCGAATCCTTGTTCCATATCTTAAGAACATACGCGCCATGTTCGGTTTCTACCTTGACGACTTCAGCTTCAAGTCCCGGATTTAGAGAAAACAGCTCGTGACGATTTTTTATATGGGTAATCGCCTCCTGGTCACCTTCGACCCATTGAATCTCGGGAATTTGAGTAATGGTGTTCTCCCCCCTTTCATGAACTTAAAATTATTTATATAGGTTCAACATAGGTTGAACTATTGATTTGCATATTAGACAGCGGTGTAAAGGGGTTCTTTTCGCACTCTTGACCTGCAACTAATGGTTTGGTTCGAATTAACGGGAATTCTTCCCGTTAATTCGGTACGTCTGCGGCTGCAGAGGCAAATTAGCTGGAAAACCTCCCGTTAATCCGCCTAAAAATGGTGTTTTTCGGCAATAGGGCCGCGAAATAGATGGAGCTTTTCCAGCTAAATCCGACCAAAGGGCCGAGAGCGGTACATTAGCGGGAAATTTTCCCGTTAATTATTCAGACTCCGACGGCGGGACTTTATATCTACAGTTGTGGATGTTGGCAACGTAGTTCCGAAACCTATCACATCCTTGCCCAACGCCAATACTAACTTCTTTCCCAAGTAAATTACAGCCCCAATATTGCTACTCCCCTTCCTTCACTCAGCGCTTATTTTGATCAACTCCTTCAACTCATTAGCTTCACTTAAAGTGAAACTTCCCGAAATACTGAATTCCCCGGAAACTAAAACCGTTTGTACCGTTGGAGCTGCGATCAACTCCCCAATTCTTTGGGTAAGTTCCCACCATAAGGGGAAACATGCGAAAATAGAAGGGACAGCAAAAAAAATAAAATAATATTCAATTTCATGAGCTTACTCTCACTTTCTAAGGTACTCCTTCATGGGTTTCATATGATGCCGATCATGCCAAATAAAATCCTTCAAGTATTGCGGGATATGAAAAACATTACCGTCCCCGTCCGTATAATTTTGCTCCACCGCCTCTTCCGGCAGCGCTTCAATCGTTTCTATGATCTTTTTACGATAATCTATGGCTTCTTCCACCAATGCGTCTGTCGTTATCGCTTTACTGTAAACCACAGCTTCCCGGTTGAATTCATCATAGTTCAAATGCTTTAGCGTCAATTCCTGATGCGTGGCAATCTTGTGAATGGCTTCTTCATAAAAGTACTTATCCCATAACATCATGTGACTAACGATGTCTTTGATCGTCCATTTTCCGGGTTTCAGGCTAGAGTTCCAGGTACTCTTATCCAGTTGCTTAAGGGTGTCTACGAACGCGATCCATTCTACAAAAGACTTGATTAATTTTTGGTTTTTCACGGACATTGACATTTATCATCCATCCTTTATTTTTTTGAGATCTATCCATTTGTGACTCATTCATCTTCAAACGTACTTCCGAAACCCGGCCCCGCCACGCCCTTGGTGTAGTTTTCAATCATGTTTCTCACCGGCACGGGGAGCAGGTTGTGTCTTTCCATTTCACCTAAGGGAATCCAATAAAACTCCAAGTGGTCCTCTTGGGATATGGGATTTCTTCCAGGATCCGTGTGGTCCAAACAGGTAGCAAAAACATGACCGATCTCTTGGTGATACACTCCCTTATCTTCATATGCGGCCTCCACCGCCCCGATATAAGCACCGACCTCACACGCCAGGCCCAGCTCTTCATGGATCTCTCTTTGCAATGAGGTTCGAATGCTTTCGTGAAATTCCACATGGCCGCCCGGTAAAAACGTATTATCCATGCCTTTACAATGAGCAACCAAGAGGTGATGATCCGCCAAAATGACACCTCGGGCCAATACGTGGTATTTCTGTGGTTGAGCTTGCTTTTGCACGTAAAAACCTCCCTATCCTATACTACAGCCGGATCTTCCTTGCTATTAAGAGCCACAAACGTAATCCATTATCAATGGACTGCATTCCTGTATTCATACAAAAACCCAGCCCTAAATCAAAAGGAGGCTGGGTCACTGAATGTTTTTCTCCCATGATTATACAGGCAAACTCCCTCGTTAGGCTAGCCCTAACGATTACAATCCCGTTTCGGCAGCTTAAAAACTATATAGAATAGGGTTTCCCTAATTACCAATGAAAACCAATGTAAATTGGTAGGGAATTGTGTCTTTAAAAGACACATTTCTCAAGTCATTTTTTTGCCGGTTTTATTCAATCCCAGGGGGATTATTCCGATAATCCAAGTATATACAGTTGGGTGTTTTTGTAATGGGAATGAAAACCTGTTGAAAAAAGACCGGTTTTCAAGGTTGACATGGAGGTGCAGGCTAAAGTGACCACGATGATGTCTCACAGAGGAGGTTGATGATCCGAAATAATGAAGAGTGAAAAGAAAATAAAACGATTTAGTCGTTACGTGGCTGGTTTACTGGCTGTTTGGTTGTTCTTTATACATAGTGTTCCCGCTTTTGCAAACAGAGCCTTTAACGATATTGAACATTCCTATGCGGCCGATGCGATCGAGGTCATGGCTGCCCAAGGTTATGTAACTGGTTATGAGGATGGGAGCTTTCGGCCTTTGCGTTTTATTACGCGGCAGGAATGCGCAAGCATTTTCGCCAAAATCATAAAGCGAGCATCTAATAACAAAGGTCTAACTTCTTTTCGCGATGTGTCAACATGGGCTCTACCTTATGTACAAATCTTGCAGGAAGAGAGTATTACTAAGGGAATCGGTGACCAATTATTCGGCGCCAAGAACAATTTGAGTCGCCAGGATATGGCCGTTTGGTATGCCAGGTATTTCGGTGTTTCTGAACATACCCTATCCTCCGGGATATCCAGCTTTGTGGATCGGTCCGATATATCGGACTATGCACAAACGAGCGTGTGGCTGATGGAGGAATTAGAGCTGATTGAGGGGGATACGAATCATTATTTCCATCCCAAACAATTTGTGACACGGCAGGACGCTGTGCTAATTGCTTATCGCGTCTGGCTTAGCGGGGACGATCTGAGAGAACGCGCCCAGCGCTTACTGGAGTCATTAGGACAAGGACCTGCAACCGAGAATCAGCCGATCAGCCCAACGGAACCGAAGAAGGCAACGGGCGATCTGGCACCCGAGATTAGCAGACCGCCTGCGAATTTGGAAACCACGGGGCCTAGCAGCCATAGTCCTAGACCTGATCCACCAGCAAGTCCGGTAACACCGACGGAGCCGATAACTCCAACTGAACCGAAGCCGGAGCAGCCTGAGATTCCACCAGGGGCTGACCCTAAACCACCGGAGACACCACCTATAAAGCCACCAGGGACACCACCAGCGACAAATCCAACAGCTCCGCCAAAACCACCGGTGCTTCCAGTGGGTGATTCTGTGGATTTTGTAGCGGATGAAGTCGTCATCAAAGCACCGGAGCTGGTAAATCAACCGGAAACGTATCCTTCGTATCAGTTGTCCTTTCAGCTCTACAATGAAGGGCGGCCGGTAACCATTCCCGCTGCCAGCGTCACAAGTGTAACTTATACATTTAGTGATGAATTAGATGTTTTTGATGAACAAGGGAAAATCGCACATACCGGGAATATTCCGACGGCTGACAGCTTCATTCCTGTAGGGATAAAAATCACCATTGCCAAGCCCTATCGGGTACTTACAGCACAGACCAAGCTGATCGTAAAAGGCAAGACTCCTCCGGCGGAGGATCCGAGTGTCATCAGCTCCGTATACTTGGCGACGAATAACATTCCGCAGTCTATTACTCTAGACCCTGCATCCTGGAGTATGCCCTACATATTTCGGAATGCCAAAGGAGAGGTCATACCATCAGGTTTGTTACCGTCAGACTTGAAGCTTCGGATCGAGGATTCCAGGGGAATATTTGACCAGGATGGACACATAGCCAACCTGCATCTGATTCCTCCGGTGAACTCTGTCATACCATTCAAGATCGAAGTTGAATCGTCATCCCAAGGAATTCACTTCATCTCCGATGCCGAATTGACGGTAGTACCGGGAGAACGCAAAAAGCAATATTTTGCTGTCTCACTAATGCTGCAGGGGCAAGATCCGGGCAGTACGACCACGGTGGAACAAATCGAGCAGGCTCGTCAATTGCTGATGGACCACTTTGGCCCTAACATAAAAGTAACTTGGGCCATGGAAAATCGATTTGTTTTCGTAGAAACGAATCGTCCGCAGCTTAAAAAGGTTTTGGAATACGTCGACCAGTACGGTGATGAAGTCGGTATTTTGGACGGGTATCCGAATAACCTGTATGACCTCCCTTTATGGGAATTGCGGATGAACGAGTGGTTGTATATGTATCGTTACAATGCGCTCAATGAACTGCACCAATCCAATACGATGGGATCACCTTCAGTGTTTGAAGGCATGGATACAGACCAATATCGGAAGTATCTGCCTAAATCATTGACCAGCTTTACAGTGAATCCCGAGCAAACCCAATGGCTCAAAGATCACTTTAAGATCACTTCCGCGATGGGGTGGTCGGCTACACAATATAATGTGAACGGCATGTATGGTGAGGGTTCACCTTTGATGCCTTACTGGTCCAATAAAGACAATCCGATGGTCCCTGCGCAGAGAGTTTCGGATAATAGCGGCACCGTATTCATGAATTCGATTACGATTGATCCGATTGGATCGCGCTATACCAAAGATTCCTCCCGCTGGACTCTCCATCCGGGTGACCCCTATGTGAATGAAACGGATGCGGCACCACAACTGTATATAGCGCAACAATATTTAGATAATCCGTTTCAACGTATAAATACGGTAAACTATTTGTCCATTATTTTGGACATTAACTGGCTTGCCAGTAACCCTAACATGTCCGAAATCTGGGAGAACTTTGTGAACCACTTCCCTGATGACCGCGAAGTCGAGATTGTGGGCGTGGACGCACTGAAACAGATTTATGAATCATCAGCCGGATCGAATAATGATCATGCAGAATTTACACTCATGTTCAGAGGCTCCGGCTTTAAGACGGCTATGGACTCCAATAATTCACCGGCCAATCTGCGCTATTTGTGGACGGAAAACGCCTCACAGCGGATTATTTTATCCAAAGAGGATGGAGACGAGGCATGGTCCGTTATTGATTTCACCGACTATACTCGCAGTCCGGTTCCAAAGACACCTTACAACCTGAACAAGAACACGGATGTAAGCTATATCACCGGAAGGAACTTCAAGCTAAGTCCTACGGCTCCGTTAACCGCAGAGGAAATTCAGCGCATAAAGGATCGTTTGAAGCAGATTTACTTCGCTGAGGAAGTGAATTATCAATAAAAGTCCTAATTCGAGGGGCTTTGGAACCCGAGTTTTAAAGAAAAAGAACCGAGAGCATATCGCTTTCGGTTCTTTTTTAGGCTGCTCGATTGTGAAAATATTCCATAAGGGGTTTCCCTGTCATCTTTTGAAGACAACTAATCCACTTTCCGGCCCACAAAGAGTCCGTGATTGCTCATTCCCAGGATCGAGGGCTCCGAACAAGTTCGTAAATGGTACGCCACCCATAGTTTAAACTCTTCTTCACTGAAATCGTTCACCATATCCCGCAAATATTGGCCCACCCCGTCTGTGGCTACATTTGCGATTTTGCCGATACCTCGCTGGGTTAACAGTTGTTCCATTTCGCTCGGCGAGTGAAAATAAGCATCCGTCCAAAAGCCTGGAACTTCGTGAGAAAAAATCCTGCCCTCATCCAATATTTTACTCACCCAGGGTTCTTCTAAGTATTTTCTGTCTTTTTGGATCAAATGGGGAAGAATAAAGAACTTATTGACATACGCTACGGCAAGA
This sequence comes from Paenibacillus sp. alder61, assembly GCF_020179875.1. Classification (NCBI taxonomy): domain Bacteria; kingdom Bacillati; phylum Bacillota; class Bacilli; order Caryophanales; family Paenibacillaceae; genus Paenibacillus; species Paenibacillus sp. alder61. Next base: position 67,706 of record NZ_JAIUDG010000021.1, on the reverse strand, counting down.
ATCCCCCCTGGTTTTAGAACCCTAATGCATTCACGAATACACCGTTCTTGATCCCTCGGGTCGGTTAGATGATAAATAGGCCCTAAGCATAAGACAACATCAAAACGCCCGTTTTCGAAACGGGAAAGGTCCCTCGCGTCGATCACCTTCGCCCGGACATGATTCATTCCTAATTCATCCGCCTTGGTCTCTATCATCTGGACATGTCTAGGCGTAATGTCGGTGGAGACCACAGGATTCCCTTTTTCCGCGTAATAAAAAGAATAAATTCCCGTACCCGCTCCAAGATCCAAAATTTCATGATCATTCGAGATATGCTGGTCCAGCACATGGGTGGTGGTGATGAATTCAAGTCTTCTGGAGTGGTCCGTTGTGAGCCTGGACGATTCGTCATATTGGTTATAGTAACGAATGATTGCCTCCATGGTTTATTCTCCCCTTGGTTTGCGTCTATGAGAGAGAGTTTCTCCTCACAGCAACATTTCAAACTCAATTTCATGCTTTATCGGAATCCCGTCTTCACTTGTGAAGGGAATCGACGGTTTAAGCTTTCTCGCGGCCTCCACCGCATTTCTGTGTATGGCCTTCATCTCAAATCCGCGCCTTTGATAAAACCGAATCGCCCTTAAATTTTCATTGGTTGTTACTAACCATACTCTTCTGCAGCTTGCTGTCCGGGCATGGTCAACGACACGTTGGACCAGTGCAGAGCCTACGCCTAGGTTCTCTTTCCGGCTTTCAAGGGAAACGATCTCACATTCATGATTTTCAATGAGATAAAATACCGTCCCTAGAATTCCCTCGTCAGTTAAAGCCGCAAACCCGGGGAGTGTATTTAAATCATGCATTCTGCCGCAAGTTGCAACAAAACCGCTATCAACAACGGCGGATTCATGCATGGCTTTCATTTCGTCGATGTCTGTAATTAGCATGATTTCCCCCTCACTCTAAATCATAAAACTGGTCAAAATACATGGAGAAAACCCGATATATTTCTTTAAAACGAGATACTTCCAGCTCATAATGTCCTGTAAACTCGATATTCGCATGCTCGCCTTCGTAACAAATAATCCTGTGAGCATACCCATCATTCCATAAACTCTGATAAGTCAGCTTGGCCGAGACTTCCCTGCTCAGAGTTACAAACCAATGACGGATCGATTCGGATTGGGAAAACAACTGATCTGTCTTCCACTTTTTTGGAATAAATCGTACCGCGACCCGGTCTTCATCACCACCAAGTTCTTCTTCCGAATAATCGATCCTCTCGATTTGCACTTTGTAATCCGGCTCTATATACTTATAGACGATTTCTTTGTTGAAGTAGGGAATACCGCCTTGAGATATACCATACTCTTGCTCGCCATGTCCTTCTTCCAGATACCTCATCAGCGCCGAGTCCAGATCAAACTTTAAAACAACCTGACCGTTGTCAAAGTGCCCCTGCCTCTCAATATAGCTTCGCAATGGTTCGAGATCGGCTTTCCTCAGGATCAAAGTATACTCTTCTTCAAACTTGTAATTCGTCTCATAAGAAGCGAGGATATCCGGTAAATTTTTAGAGAATTCATCCATAGCCCCAAGAAAATTTTTTTGACTTACCTCGAACAGGCCTTCCCCTTTAAACGCTAAAAAGGCTTCCGAACCCTCCAAAAAGATGACCCTGCGTCCTTCCGATTCCAGGTCCAAGTAAGTCAACTTGGCGTCTACCCTTCTGCTCAGAGCCACAAACCAGTTTCTGACGGACACGGAATCCTCGAATAGCCGGCTCATATCGGATGTAACCGCCGTAAATCTTACCACGAGCTCCTCGTCATTTGCCTGAGGAGTTCGTTCGTCATAATCAATGCCGCCAATCCTGGCCCGGTTGTCCGGCAGCAGATATTTTTGAATTTCTGCTTTATCGTAATGCGGTTTCCAATCATATCCCCCTTCCAAATACTTCAGAACATGGGAGTCGAGTTCGAAATAAGCACTGAAATGATCTGATAAATCAACCTCTCCATGCTCTTCCACGAAATGAAATAATTCATCTCTTCTAACTTTCTTGATCACAAGTACATAACTGTAGTCGAGCCCCATCTATATGGCCTCTCCTTTCCGGCGGCAAATCTTAGGCTATGCTTAAACTCATGACGATTTGTTCTCCGATCGGTCCCATTCTTCTTTCCCCCGTGTCCACAAATCCCACTTTCAAATACAGCTGTTGAGCCGGAATATTTTTGTGATTGACCACCAAGACGACTTCATCACAATGCTCAAATTCTTTTCTCACAAAAAGAGGCAGCTGAAGCATTCCTTTTCTCGCATATCCCTTGCGCTGCTGTTTTAAATTGATGGATAAAGCCGTTAATAGCATAGCGTTTGGATTGGTGGTATAGTCTTTAACCCGATCCGTGGCATGGAGCAAAAAAAATCCCACAGCCACCCCTTCATCTAATATAACGATGGGATACTGACCTTCCGTTACATTAAGCACTTCACTTGGCAGCGCCGTAAATTGCCGTTGTTCCTCAGGAAGCTCAAATTTGTTCAACTCAGCTACATGTTTTTCCGCCAAATGAACCAATTTAATGTCGTCTAGTTTTTCCATACTTGCTCTCCCTAATCAAAATATATCTCAACTTCTGTTCGACCCATGAAGCATAAAATCTTCCCCACAAAGCGAATTCGTTACTTCAATTTCCGTGTGATGCGTTTCTACTCCACCGACACTGGTTCCGCCGGTCCCCCTAATGTTCACGCAGGTCGGGTCGATGGCCGTCCGGTTGCCTTTTTCATCCACATAAAAATACTGATCAATAACCTCTCCGTAATCGTACATAGGGTTCGATGTTTCGTATTTCCCGTTTGAATCTACAGGTATAACGTCGTATTTCCCTTCCCTTTCGAGAAGTGGAGCCCCTTTTACATTATAAGTGACCCTAATAATCCCCTCGTAACCTTGCGGTATAAGGTAGAGGTCATAAGTTCCTCGTTGGTATGGGGAAGCACATCCTACTGTTAAGGCTAAACACAAAATAGCGAGGAGCATTTGCTTCATACGCCAGGTCCTTTCCCTAAAGAGTTCGAAGATAATCCGTTGTCCCCGTTAATTCGGACCATCTGGCCGAGAGAAATTTTGCATAGTTTAAAGGACTGATCCCGTAAGTCCCCAAAGAATGGCCGTCGTTGATCTCCACCAACTTCATTTCGCCATTGAGGTCAACTCCGAAATCCATCCCGTAGGCGGCTGGTGCATCGATAAAATCACGGATTGCATTCTCGACAACCCTGAGATCTATTTTAGAATCCCAGGCCCCTTTATAGTAGCGGATATCAAGGATCTGACCGTATCGGATAAAACAACGCCATTCCGTTTTAAAATGCACCACTTCGGAGCACCAAATCGTCGTCCGTTCATCCTCGTCATTCAATCCTATAAAATCCCGATACTCTTTCACAACTCGCCCGGCAAACTGTTTGGTCGTGTCTTTAGGTTTAATAAATATACCCCAATCCTGTGGTTTCTGGATAAGTTCCTGAAGGGTGGTGGCCCAAATTTTTCTGCCGAAATAGCGTGACAAAGAAGGCGGATAATCGATTTCTCCCTGTTTTCTTTCAAACCCCAAAATTTCAAGGCGCTTTCTCACGTTTCCGATCCCGCTCACCAGGATATGTTCAGGATCAAACTCCCTGATCTCCTGTACGTCATGGAATTTAACGGTCTCCCAACCCAAGGAAGTAAAACCTTCATTCGCGATAAACGCGTTTACGTTGTAAAAATTTCCGTTCTTATCGGTCTGAATATAAGCTCTCATCATTCATACTCATCCTTTAAAAGACCATGATAAACAAGATCCTCAAAATGATCCCACTTTTTAACATGGTGTCTTAATGTTCCTTCATATTTCATGCCTAATTTGGTCATTACGTTTCCCGAGGCGGGATTTTTCCCTAAATGGCATGCAAAAATGCGGGTTAACTTCAGTTTCTTAAATCCAAAATCCATGATCCCTTTAGCCGCTTCAGTACAATAACCCTGATTTCTATACTTGCTTCCAATCCAATATCCAAGCTCTGCATGCTCAAACCCTCTATTAATACTTAATCCTATAGCACCGATTAAATAACTTTCATCCTTATGTACGATAGCCAATTGAAGTGCCCGATCTTCATTAAAATTGTCAGCGTGCGTTTCAATCCATTGTTCCGCCATCCCATCCTCATACGGATGAGGAACCGTTAACGTCATTTCGGCAACAGATTTTTCACCGGCCAAGGTCTGGACTTCTTTGGCATCATCTAAACAGAAAGGTCTTAATATAAGTCGTTCCAGTTGTATGGTTGGTAAGTTTTTCATTGTGCGTCCCCCCTTAAAAATCGTATTTTTTTCTCACGTTACTCTTCCCGTCCTGATTGCAACCGCATAATCCATTCGTCCGTTTGACTCGGCCATCGAGCCGGCTTGCTCCCAATCATACTGAACCATAACATGCTCTATATTCCATACGCTCATCTCCGTCTGATAGGCAATGACATAATCCGCAAAAGGGGACAGCGACTCCATTTTATGCGGAACTGGCAATTCCTCCTCATAGGCGGGCAACCCCACACTCCCCGGATTGACGATGAGCTTACCGTCGGGCAAAAATATGGATTTGGGGACATGGCTATGGCCGCAAAAAATATAATTTTGCGAAATGGAGCCAAGTTCTTTCATGAGAAAGTCAGGCTTCTTGTAACTAACCCCATTCCCATCTATGGTCTCTAATAAGTAACGATCGTTTGCATAAGGAGTTCCATGACAAAAGAACAGGTCTTTATATACCCATGTATCTTTAAACGTTCTTATCCATTCCTCAATCTCACGCCCCAGTAAAGGTTTAACGTATTGGAATGTAGCGGAATCCATCTCTTTTTCCAGTAAAGCCGCGTCGCAGTTTCCCATGATATGCACTATCTTATCGTGCTCCATCAACCTTTTGGCTGTACCGAGCGGGTCAACGGGGCCGAATAGACTATCCCCCAAATTTACGATCCGTTGAATGTTTCGCGTGGATATATCTTCTAATACCGCCTCTAATGCAAAACGGTTACTGTGTATATCCGAGATTATAGCTATGGCATCGTGCATAATCTTTCTCCCCTTTTTAAAAAAGCCAAGCGCTGCAACGCTCGGCATGTACGAATTGGTTCTCCGATAACATGATGATTTACTCTTGCTCTACAAAGTCTTCTTTGAATTCGTCCACCGGATCCCATATGGACCAGGCCGCTTCTAACAGATTACCTTCAGGATCTCTGAAATAAAAGTACTTGGCTTCTCCATTACCGAGCGTATGTAAATCCTCCACCATTACGCCTCGATCCTTCAATAATTGATATGTGTATTCAATATTGGGACAGTTCATGGCCATGACCGGAAATGGTTTTCCGTTTCTTGTGATTTCCATGGATTGCTTGTCTTGTGTTTCAATGAGCAATAAAGCTATGGAGTTTTGATGCGGGTGGTGTAAAACGGCAACGAATGTCCCGCGGTCTTGAAACTTATTCATCAGTTTAAAATTCAAATTCTCCGTATACCAATGAATGGACTCATCGATCTGCGTGGTGGGAATATAGACGTAACCTATTCTTGAAAAAGCAAAATCCTGTTTCATATGACAGGCCTCCCTAGTTTATTGATTTCATTTTCTTCGGCTACCCTGACAAGATGGTTGAATCGGTCTCATCGATTTGCTTCAGGAATTTTAAGCATTTGTTCATGCATTCCATATAGTCTTTACGGCTATAGGCTCTAAAAAAGGGGTTCATAAATCCGTGGTCGGCATGAATGGCTGCTACTGTGACATTTTTCTTGTTCTTCAGTTTGTCGATCAGATCCGGAACATGAAACGATCTTTCCGATTCGGGAAAAAATAATAAAGTCGGACATCCTGGCTCCATCTCAACATAGTCCCGAATTCGGGATCCATAAAACCCAATCACGCCGTCAACCTCAAACTCGCTGCATATCCATCCATCGTTGCTCCGACGCTAAAGCCCATGATGTAAATTTTCTCATATTTCGTTCTATTTGCGGCTACAATTTGCTTTACTTCATCCCTCGGTCCGTTAAATCCGACTTCATTGGTGAAGAAGTGATAGGCTTCCTCTTCCTGATCGTAAGGAAAAGGATCTCTATGTAAAAGATTTGGAGTAATGATATCATAACATTCTCATCATCTTCATTTCCATAATCTCTCAACCTTTATTAACTCATCATCCTTAAATTCCATCCTGTAAACATCCGGTTTTGATGTTCTCATTAAAAAATCAAAATCATAGCTGCTATCAAAGTGTTCCATGATCAAAGTCATCACGGCTCCATGAGTTCCGATCGCAATGCGCTGACCACGATTTTTCGTTAAAATCTCCTTGAGGACAGCTACTGCACGTGTTTGGCAACCGATAGCGGACTCTCCACCAGGCGAGACTGCTGCCCGATTTGAAAACATCTTACTTACCAAAGGGTATAGTTCTTTGTCTGACGTGATCTTGTCATCGTTCGAAAACGTTAACTCTCTAAGATCTTCATGGAGCTGGATTTGCTTTCCCGCCGTCTGCGCCAATTCTTCGAGAGTCATTATTGCTCTGGAGTACGGACTTGAGAAAAAAACATCGATTCCTTCGTGCTTCAACAATTCTGTAATTCGTTTTGCATCCGTCTTCCCTTTCTCGGTTAACCCCCGAGTCCGCTCATTACCCTCAACTTTTGGCGATTCACCATGTCTTACCATATAAATGATTGTATTCATGTATTTCGTCCAATCCTCTCCGGCTCGGCTGATTTACTTCTACTGCGTCACTTACAGATATCTTTGAATAATTTGTTCATCCCATATTTGCACTTCTATGTATCTTTCCGGTCCCTTAGCTCCATCATGGTTCCAATCTTGGGGAAAGCCAAATTGATCAATAACTTTAATAATTTCATCTTTAGTATACACTTGTTTTCTGTATGGTTTTTCATCGGGATATCGCATAGTTGGGAATAAATCACCGTATGTAAAACTCATGGATTCCTTAGCGATTTCATTCCAATCTATTGTGATGATCCCCGGTTCCAAATACCATGTCTGAAGCCAACTACAAGCCCCCAAAGTCATATAGTGAGGAAAAGTATTGACTGGCTTCCCGCCTTTACTAATAAATAGGTCTCTCGCTGTTCTTTCCAATTCTCTTCTGATCATCAAATATTCATCATTTCTTCGACTGGCAAACACCTTACCCTCTTTTTTTATTTGATTAGATACTTTTGCTGCATCATCCATTGATAGCTTTGACAAGTTCTTGAATGGACCCATTTCTTTCTCAAAATAATGATACAAATAATAAGTCATGAGTACCGTCCTATTCATAGTCAGTTAAAAAACTTATGAAATTGATGATAAGAATATATATGGGGTATAAGAATAAAGCTCCTATTGCGATAAGACCTGATGCGGGATTGGGGTTGTCTCCTCTCTCCGTGATAGGAAATAAAGAGGAAAAAGTGTAGACGAGCAGCATCAAATAAGGTATCCAGAGGATCACAGTAAAATAGTTTGCCCCCCCTCTACCAAGCCACTTTTTTGTTAAAAAATATAAAATGAGCGTGCCCAAACACATTTCAATAACAGCAGTTGCTAAACTAATCTTATTTACGGTGTTAATGTCCCAACCTGTCAGTCTATTAATTCTGTACACGTTAATCATAAGTTCCAGGGGAATAAATATAAAAAAAGCATAGAGGATACTAACAACATTCAATCTTATGAATTTCTTCAATATGGGACCTCCCCCGATTAGGGATTAGCCCAGCCATAGATCACTCAGATCTAGGCTGGGCCGCTGGTTGTCTAAACTTACTCTGTACTCACATAGCTGTATTTTGCAATCATTTCTCCCCACGGAGCCAATCCATCTTCTATAAATCCGGCTTTTGAATACAATCTTCTTGCTCGCTCATTCTCAGGTTTATACCCTAAAACCAATACATCCGTCCGATCCGCGCGGCTTCTGATCTCTTCAATGATGCTGCAAACAGCCAGGAACCCGTACCCTTGACCTTGAAAACGCCGATCGATCATAAAACGATAGATCCAATAATTATGATCATCCGGATCTTTTCCGTATAGAGCATACCCAATCATCGTCTCATGCTTATAGATGGCCACACTCGAAAATCCCTGCAAAAACTGAGCTTCAGCAATAGAATATACATTCGGCGCAATAAGGGATTGTTGTTCTTCTGCCGGCTCCAGCTCAGCACATTCTTCCCAATTATCTTTATCAATTCTTTCTAATCTAATCATAGGAACCCTCCGATTTCGTGGAGAGACCTGTTTTCAAGTTCTCCACCTAAAATTTAGCCTTCACCGACAAGCCAGTTTTCAATATACTTTGGTTACTTCTCATACCACATCACACCTTTCAAAAATTTAGACATTAGCTTTCCAACGGAACCTCCGCAGAGCAGCATGTTATACTGGGGCCTGGATTGCGGATTGCTCCGTTTCCTACAATATCAGAACTTTACCGATAGTCTAAGGCTTCAATCATTTTTAAATGATTTTTACCATCAAGCACCTTGTAGAGTTGGTGGCCCGACTCCTTAAAAATAACCATGTAATTCAAATCTTCCGTAACTTCGAAGCCAAGATTTTTATCTTTCAGATATATCCTTACTTCATATTCCCGATCCGCAGAAATGTTTCTCACTTTTTTCAACTCAATATCCGACAGTTCGGCTAACATCTGCTCGATCCTTCTCTCATCCTTAATGATCGTTCCTTTATCGTCTGAATATCTCCTAAAAGAAACTTTAACTAAATTAGTCAGGCTGATCTCGTCCATAACTTCTTTTTTCAGGGATGTATAGGTTGCTTTGTTCGAGATATACAGGATGCCTATAATCACAACTATGAAGAAAAGAGAAAGCGTCACCACTTTTTTAATCTTGCACCACATCTTTTCTACTATTCTTATTGTTCAACTACTTCAATTTCAAAACCTCTGCATTTGTAGCGGTGTACCTGTTCAAAGCCTAATCGACAGGCCAGTCTTTTTGATGCTTCATTATCGAGCGAACAGTCCCAATACGGAGTATACCCACTGTCACGTATATCTTTAACCAATCGATATCCCAAATAAGTTCCCACACCCTTGTTCTGATATCGAGGTACCGTTTCAATACCAATGGCATGAGTTTGATTCGTTACAAAACTGGAGTAACATACTCCAATGACTTCTGATTCGTCTAGAGCAGCATACCCATATCCCTTTTTCTTAAATTCTTCTTTGGAGGACCAAAACAAATCGATATGGCTATTTATGAGTTCTACATTTCTTATACTTCCGTTATTCCACTCATCAGTTTTTAAATTGATGATTTGGTATGTGCCCGTATTTTCAATCGTTTCTACGGGTTCCTTTCGCATTTCTAAAACCAATTGCTCGAACTGATAAAGTTTTCTGGAAGCAAACATGCTTTCAAAATCCCACTTCTCGTGATGACCCGAGATTTCTAAATGAGTTAAGGAAGTCGCCTTCATCCTGGGCTCAATATACTCAGCTATAAAACCATCTAGAGATTGATTAAAGTAATCATTTCTGTAATCCCCTATAAGATAAAATCCTTGAATCCCCTGGCTCCAAACTAATGCACTTCTTGGATTCAATAATTGATCCACGTAGATGGCGCCCGGATTATTCCGTTCAATTATGGATAGAACCTCAGGATGCTGAAAACCGTCATTTAGTAATTTTTCAACAGTATAATAATATTCCGGCGCTAAAGCCTGCATGGGAATCCCTCCTTACATCGCAAGCTCAAATCACTTAATATCTTTGATAAAAGCTACGATTCTTCCCGCTTCTTTAAATCCTATCTTCTTATGAAATTTCTGACTTATAACATTATCCAGCTGTGTATCCGAGGCGATTTGATGGCAACCGAGCGACTTCGACCATTGCTCTCCAGCCTCAACTAATTTTTTGGAAATCCCTCTGTTTCTGTAGTCCTGCTCAACATAGATTCCTTCAACATATCCGACGGGACTCGAATTAGAACCCTCAACGTAATCGACTCTTAGTGACATATGAATAAATCCCACAAAACCACCTTCAATAGTTGCTAAATAAAGGATGTCTCTCTCCGAATCCAATAGCTCTTCAAATTCGGCTCTTAAATGCTCCTGTTCGTTGTCTGGCCAAAGTTTCAACGCTAGCTCCGTTAATTCATTTAGGTTGGATGGATCCGCTTTTACAATCTTCATCAGGACACACCTCTCTTATTTAGTCTTACGGATTTGAGGTAATTCATTACTATCAAATCGCCAAACCGACTACCGCAGGCCCTGCGGATCTGTGCTCTATAGTCGTCTATTTCTTTTTTCCTCCAAATGGATATCCAAAGCTTCTATCGCACGAATCAATAATTTAATCAGCAAATATAAGCAATATAGTCCAAGAAGAATGAACAATCCGTAGACAATAAACAGAAACATCGGTATGATTGAAAACACTCGGATACAACTCCTCATAGCAAAATGGCTTGCTTACACACTTAAACCCACATGGTCATAACGTCATCACGGATTAGGTGGAGGTTGGCAGCTTAAGCCATACCATCTCTACTCTATTTTAGGGGATGGATGAAGGTTTTTCCATTTTTTTAAATAACACGTACCCCAGATTAGAAAAATCAAGCTATTCCCCTGCTCTACGTGTCTACACCATTCTCAAAAACTGCAATACACTATATCAACCTTAAAAAAGGAGTGATATAGTTGGCAAACAGTGATGTACGCCTTGCACTTTGGTCAGGTACTAATTTTTCTGGTCGTCGGATCCTCTTCAGACGCGGTGGGGTTGCGGTTCGTGATCTTGGAGCGTTTCGGTTCAACAATGCGCTTTCGAGCTTCCGACTCAGAAATGTTGTGCAAAGCACTCAAGTAACACTGGTACTGTTTTCGGGAACTAACTTTCAGGGGTCCTTCCGGGTTTTCCGGGGCAGTCAAAATGTGGCTAACTTGGGTAATTTGAATTTCAACAACGTTACATCATCACTAATTCTGGTAGGCCGCAATTTAACTAACAGCGAAATATCCCAAATCCAAAGCACTGGAAGACCGCCACGTGACATCCTGATTATAAGACAATAACACTTCGAATCAGCGGCAGCCTTGGGCTTATGTTATCGTCCAGGCTGCCGAATCTATTGCATGCAAGAAAGACTCAAAGTTGCTTTTTCCACACCCTGAGTCTTTTTCATATCCCTAAGTGCAGGATGCACTTATCTTCTTCTACAGCTCGATCTATCATTCTGATTAGCTTTTGCAAATGTTTAATCAAAATGGTCTTTTTATATTCCAATTTTTCATATTGCCCGGAATTTTCTACTCCCACAATCGTAAAATAACTTCCCTTGAGCCCGATGTTCTCTGGGGCAAATCCCAAAAGATCCGTCCATGCCTGGAGTATACCTCGAAAGACCCTTAGATTTTGCCCGCTTATTACCGTGACCCCGTAGTGGTTCAATCCCATACCTTCTGTTTTGGTACTAGGGTTCCAAGTGGGAAGCCAATTCAACGAATCATTGATGTAGGAGATGAATTCATCCTCCAAAGAAACATGATCCTCCTCAGACAACCCATCTCTCCCTAGTTCTCCTTTCGAATTCCAGGAAAAGGATGAAAGTGAGAGGTTATCCGCATCTTGCCTACTTTCCACAACGAATTCATGCTTGGGCATGAAAAAGCTCTCCTTTTTCTCTCAAAAAATTTTTATTATTTCCGGAGCAAGCTAACCCCGTCAGAGTTCTACTTTTCCTTGTTTCGAAGATCTCGGAGTTGCATCTCTATCTCTTTTATCGATCTTTGAAGGTCGTCCATCCTTCTTAGACTTGCATATTGATTCCCAATAATCCCTGCAAACCCAATAATCAGTACGATAATCAACATTAAGGCCATCTCTCCGAGTCTCCTTTCCATACCTTCTCTTAGGATAAATTTTATCATGATGGGGCAGCTAGTGCTTTCTAGTTGCTAGCCAATCCAGTAACCAAATGATTTGAAGAAAGCAGTGGATAGCAGGTAAAAAAAAGCCCAATTCTATTTGATAATCCGGAAAAATTGGAAACCCACCTGGTGAGGTCGGTTGATACTTTGCCGAGACAATTACAAGGCAACCCGGGACAACACTTGTTACAAGCCAAATCCATCTTTTCCTTTTATTATTAGATCTATAAGCCAAAGCAGAATTAGACACTAATAGCAATAAGGGGACGGTATAAAATAACATAAAAAACAGCACGGTTTCGGATGTGAAATCCTCCACTCGGATCCCAAAAAATAAAATTAAAATAAAATGTGCAAAAAAAACAGTCAGAACGCTAATGAAAGCTTTCAATTTTTTTGACCCCTTTAGTTATTAGTAACTCTTTGACGATGGGCCGAACAGGGGGACTTATCGTTTCTGGCAAACCATCAAGATCAAAAAAACGAATATCCTTACCTTCTTCATTAAGTGTCAGTTCTCCATCATAAGCTTCGGTCATAAATACAATATCGATATTGTAAACCTCGTCCCCATGGGGATACTTGTAGTACAATTCCTTTCCTGAAAATACACCAAACAGCGTCAATTCTCTAACCGTAAGTCCTGTTTCTTCAAAAACTTCTCTCAACGCCGCTTCCTCTACCTTCTCCCCAGGTTCGATTGCACCTCCCGGGAAACACCAACTGTCGTTGTCTGTTCGATGTAACATTAATACTTGCCCTTCAGTATTAAAAATAATAACACTTGAACCGCACATTAAAAGGGGCCTTGTACCTATGAGTTTTCTCATTTCTTTTATATAATCTTTCATAATTACTCCCCCTGATATGTAAAGCGTATATCTTTAAGCTACTGCTTGAACACATTGTTAGGTGAGGTTCAAATCTACTGCTTACACTTTCAATCTTTTTCTAATCGTTCTGATTTGTCCTCTATGATTGATCTCATCTTCAAAGACGTGAAACCACATAAAATAATGGTTAGCTTTATTCCACCAGAATTTCTCCTCTATATATAACCAATCATCGTTAACTGATTTGAATAATTCGAGCGTCCTATTTCTTACACCATCTAATTGATTGAGATAATATGCTAAATCATTACCTTTAATTTTTTCTTGACCTTCCTTCCCCAAATTCAGAGCAGGACTCCATATTGAGAGTTCTTTTTCGTTCAATTCCCGCTTTTCAAATGTAGAGACCTGGTAAGCATATTCAACCGCTGCAAAGTGCAATAATAATGCTCCAATAGAGTTACTTTGAGAATCAAGCAAAAAATCAAGCTGTTCTTGCGAAAGACTCTTTACTGCATCTATTGTTGTAAATCTAGCATAGTTCATCATTGATAATAAACGGCTGATTTGAGGGGTATAACCGGGAATATCTGTTATAAGCAATAAATTCTCTATGTTTAGCATTTGTTGTTCCTCCAATTTCTTATTTGTATATCACCTAACGTTTTTGTATTAACGAAACGACCCAGCCTTTGATAGCTATATCTTAGGCTGGGTCGTTTGTTGTCTGAGCTTCTTCCATGATTATACATCTGACAACCGAGAGGCGATAGCCCCGATGCGTGAATGCGGTGTTATGTGATGCCTATTGCCCCCTTGAAACGCCCTTCAGATGTTCTATTCTATTAGTACTTTTATTTCTTTGGCATAAGCTTGTGATGGGTAGGACTCATCAATTCCATCCTTAATCTTGAGAATTGATTAATCATTCGCGAACTCCTCTATAAAGTGTTTTAAATATTTCCTATAACTTTCTCGTGTTCACGATGTCCCACGCCCTAAGAACCTTTAGGTCTGGCTGCCATGCGGTTAGATGGTGCTGATGTGTCCCGGCAATCACTTCTTCGAGTTATCTACCGGGACCGAGGCGGCTGTCCGCCGATGCGTGAATACTGTGTTACATGATGGGGATGCCATCTTCGTTTTGACTTTCAACTTATCTCTTTTTTTCTTATTATCACCTTCAATATTGTTTCACGCTTTGATACATTTTTTTCTTTGTGTTATTATATACGTAATAAAGACCAAGTGCTGCGAACACTTGGTCAGTACAATTGGCTTGGATGGTCTATTCCCTTCTAAGTCGTACAGGAACAAAACCCACCTCTGGCCTCAACCTTTGGGTGGGTTTTTACTTTCTCTTGTTGTTATTATTGATGTATGTTAAAAGAGCAAGAATGAATGTCCCAAAGAGGAACATGATCGTTAATGCATCTTTCACTTCCATGGCTTCACCTCCTTTCGAAGGGAAACCATGCCCACCCAAGATTCAATTGTAGTTATATTTTACCTTTATTTATATCTGCGTACAAGTGTTCTCAATTTGTTTAATAATCTGTATCTTTCATTCCTTTCATATAAAGTTTGGGTATTCACGAAACGCCCCAGCCTTAGATAGCTCTTCTCTTAGGCTAGGGCGTTTGTTGTCTGAGCTTCTTCCATGATTATACATCTGATAACCGAGGGACGACAGCCCCAATCCGCGAATACAGTGTTATGCACCGTTACTGTCTTCGAAGCATAACCTAAAAACCTTTGATCAAGATTCCAACTCTATTTTTTACTTTGGTATAAAAACTCGACTTTACCATCAAGCAAATATCGATATTCAAATAATTGCATTGTTCTTTCCCTAGTTCTCTCCTTTATAACCTTCCCTAGGCTTACCGATCCTTGTGTTCCTAGGTAACCATTATCAATAAATGTCTTCTCTACAAATTTTGTTTCCTTTAAGTGATACTGTAACCATTCTTTCTGTGATTCAATTAGTGCTTCCCTTGGTTCTCTATCCAACTTAGAAAGAAGCTTTTTATATATTTGATTCAACTCTTTATCCCAAATCTCTGTATATTTGCTTTCCAACGCCCCCCATCCCAATGTTGTAACCTCATCGGAGTTTTGTAATTCATTAAATTCCACTTCATAATCACGATCTATAGGATTTCGAAGCATTTCATCATAAAATTCTCCAGTCAAATCATAGTTCCCAACGCTTATGGATAACACTTCATTGTTAGAAGGATCTGATCGACCTTCAGTTATATCTTTCGATTCTGTTCCATTACCTGTACTTACTACATCAGGAGGCAGTTCAGAATTCATTATTGATTTAGTTTCGCTGTTCAAGGTAGTCGATTGACTAATATTTTGACAAGATGACAACACTATCGTAATAAAAAATAATAAGAGTATCTTACCTTTCATAAATTATCTCCTTAAATTTTATCTTTAATATTTACCGGTAATGGCTCATGACGTTGTTGTATTCACGACGTCCCGCCACCTTAAACCGAAGGACCGGCCGCGTTGCGGTTAGGTGGTGCGGATGTGTCCCGGGAATCGGCTTTCCCGATTTATCTTCCCGGACCGAGGCGGCTAGTCCCCCGATGCGTGAACACATTGTTAGCAGAAGTTGACGGCTTCTTAGAATTTTCTTTCAAATTGCACTTCGAATATCTCTTTTAATTTCTGATGTAAATTGTCATTAAATTTAAAATTAATGTTTTGTATATGATGTGGAGTAAAGTCCATTACTATTTTTTCATCTTCATATAGAATCACTCTAAAAATATATCCTACTCCCCCCTCTTGATTTTCTTCTGGTATAAGCAGTTCATCCTTTATTTGATCAAGCATGTTTATTACCTGTTCTTTTTTAGTAATCTCTTTTCTTTTACCTGAAAAGCCGTCTACTAGAATTATCTTATTTACTTTGGTTATATCGCCCGGATATATGTTTGATATTGTTGTTGGTTGCAGTTTTATATGTTCATTATCATTACAAGAACTTAGCAATAGCGATATAAAGAGTCCCATAATAAAAAGAGATCCCAGTTTTTTAATGTCTTTCACCTGCTTTTCGTCAATTTTTGCTAACATTACTGTATTCACGACCCAGCACGTATGCTGGGTGTCTGGCACGTAGCGACTGAGTCAAAAACGTAAGCTTGCAGGGTTGATTGCCTGAATCAGCTTCCTGACTTCATATCTTCTGCCGATCCAAGGGCCGAACGGTCCGCCGCGTGAATACGGTGTTATCAGATGTGATTGCCTCCCTTGACTTCACTTTCATAATCGATTTATTTCTTTAATATTTCTTGAGCGGTTATATGTACTTCTTCAAGTTCTTTTCCTTTTGTTGGTCTATATGCAATTCGCTCAAGATCTTCTTTTAAGTTTTCTCTTAGTTCCGTAGGTAGGTCCTTTACAATATATCTCAAACACCATTCTTTCCAAATATCATCGTCACCCGCAAGAACATTTCGGATAAATGGAATCGTTTCTACGGGAACTGTTAATAGTAATTTAGATACATCCATAGCTATTGGCCAGTTTATATCCTGCAGCCACTCGATTAATTTCGGATTAGTTTTATCAGGTCGTCTTTATCCATATTTTTTAAAACATCTACTCTCTCAAAGTCATGTTTATCTCTAGGTAATAATTTGTAGAGGTCACTCATGTTTTCAGATCCTTTCATTTGTTGCAATCATTTCACATAACGTTAATGTGTTCACGACGCCCCACCACCTTAAGTTCCGTAAGGGACGGCCGCGATGCGGTTAGGTATTGCGGGTGTGTCCAGCTGATTCTGCTCCCCTGCTACTGAAATCCCTCTCTGAATACACTTCTGTCTTCAGCCGAACCAAGGGCGAATGCCCGATGCGTGAACATGGTGTTAGGCGAAGGCTCACACATCCTGAATCAACTTACGAAATTCTTCTTCCAATGCGGATGCATTTCCAATATTCCTTAGACCCCATTCGGCAAAAGAAATTTGTTCCTTCTTATTCCCGATATACTGATGTGTTTTGGATAAAATCAGAGCTAACCTTAGTTTAGGTGGGCTGCCTAAGTTATCTATTCTGTCACTGCCTGAGATTAATTCTTCTATAGTAATCTTGCTTAAGGGATTCGGGAACTGATCAAATTGACCATAGAATTCTGGTCCTTGTACCTTGAAAAGCTTGGACATTTTACTAATTGTTTTAAGAGCTTGGTTTTCATTCTCACCATAATCATGCCACTTTTCTAGAGTGTTTCCCCTTAACCTATCCCATAAAGTTATTTCTTGTTTTATTCGTTTTCTAAATTCACAATCATAAACAGTAGTAATTTTATTATTTCGATTCAAATCAACACAGTCTATTCCTACACCCATTTCCATAATACAAGCGCCACCTTTGATATTGGCTTGGATAACAAGCGTATAGATATAATGATCATTAGTTTTCTTAATGAAGTGATGATCTGTGCCTTTGAATCCCATGTCATTTAAAATGGGCTTCAAATTGTCTTTGATTAATCTTCTAAATGTTTTTGTGTCCATTAGATTTTGTCCTTATTGATTTTTGTGGAATTTCGCCTAACGTCTTTGTATTCACGAACCCTCACTGGCTTAAGACGCGACAGCGCCGGGTCCAACGGACTTAGCCAGTTCAGGGATGTCCGGCTGCCACCACTTCCCCGAAATCCCTCTACTGGACCGAGGGCCGGATGGCCCGATGCTTTATTAATCTATACTTATTAATTGTTTTTTGAGCAGCATTATCTGACCAATATGATATGCATTATGAATACATAAATTTGATATTACTCCCCACCAAGCAGCATTGAAATATGAAGGGATTTCTTTTATAAGTTTGAGATCTTCGCTTTCCTCAAGTGCCCTGTTCCAACTATTAAAGACTGTTTCAAGTCTCTGTAAGGTCTTCTTCCACTCCAATTCATTTATTGTATGTGGATTTACGTAAAAAGTATCATCATTGTTTATTGAACTTTCTAATTCAAATTGTTCGACGTAATATCTCTCAAGCCACTTCTCATTCCAAAAAATGAGATGATTCACGATCGACCAAATTGATTGTTTACTCCCATTTTCCCGTGCAGCTTCTGTAGCATTTAAATCTATTAAAATTTCATGAAGCGGAATGAACCAGCTCCTATCGTTATAACAGGCGTTTAATTGGTCTATGAGAATAGATTTATAACTCATCCCTGTACCTCACTTTTCGATAAGTGGCCGGTACCTCCAATAGTACCGTCTCGATCAATAAATACTGCCTGCCAATCGAGCAAAATTATTCCTCCTTTGATTAGCTAGGGATTGCGGAAATTATGCATAACGTTCCCGCATTCACGACCCAACGGCGTGAATATGGTGTTAGATGATGCCTGCTGCTCTTTGAGATACTCTCATATATTATTCTCGTCATTAAACTCAATACAGAATGGTTGTATTTCAGGGTTTAAACAATATTCTATTCTTTGTCTGAAGTTCTTCCATTCAACCATTTCTAGCGCTTCTTTTATTGGGAAAAATCCAGAATCCAAGCTTTCTATTGTTGTTGTTAGTTCTCCTCCAATTGGTCTTGCTAAAAATAAAGTATTACAAATGGAATTACCGGTGTTCTGAAAAATCCCGCAGAATTTAATAATCTCTATGTCTATTCCTGATTCTTCTTTTGTTTCTCTAATTGCTGCCTGTGTAAGGGATTCCCCAATCTCAACTTGCCCTCCAGGCATCTCCCAGCCTCTTCTTGGTCCTTTTATGAGTAACAATTCGTTTTTATCATTTATTACAATTGCAGCTGCAGAAACGATATGTTTCGGAGGATTCATCGTTTTTCTCCTTCAATTGTTTTTTCTTCTTTCTTAGTTTTTACATGCTTTCCGCAGGTTTCATCTAACGGTCTTGTATTCACGAAACGCCCCAGCCTTAGATTGCTCTTATCTTGGCCGGGTCGTGTGTTGTCTGGATCTATGTCTGTGAGCTTGCTTCTAACAACCAAGGGGCGAATGCCCCGCAGCATAGATGCATTGTTAAGTGATGTTACTGCCTTCTGTGTGTTTACATTTCTCATATACGGTTTTGTTTCCTATGTATTCTAGATAATTATAGTATATTAATGGTATTTGATCATGTCCTATATGTTATAATTTCCCAGTACAATATACGGCTATAAGGGCGGTCGGCTAATCTCCCAGAAGGGAGGTAATGCCCATGGAGGTCTAAGATGCACTTTCCTTAATGTTCATGTTCGGCATGTTCCTTCTGGCATTGCTTACCTACATGAAAAAGAAATAGACCGCCCTGCCTAAGGAAACGGTCTATTCTGCGACCTGACTAGTGTGGCCGACTGCTCTTTATGCAGTTATTGTACTTTGGAGCCGTGTTAGCGCACGGCTCCTTACTTATTCTTACCTCAGTATAACTCATTTTATAACGCTTTTATGGGTTGTTGATTATTTTTATTTATATAAGATCTGTAATGTTGTCTGCAGTAATTTCACCTAACGTTCGGGTATTCCCGAACCTTCACTGCCTTAAACGACCGGAGGGAGTGGCCGCGACGCGGTTAGGTAGTGCAAGGTTGTCCGGTTTGATTCCACTTCCCTGCTACTGAATTTGCCTCTTCGAAACCGCTTCTTCATGCTCCGGCCGGACCAAGGAGCGATAGCGACGCAGTGGGAATACGGTGTTAACTGAAGTCAACGACTTCCTCGAGCTACTTTCCCCTCTATATATCAGTCTTTAAAATTCTTCTTTATTTTCTATCAGCATAAGCCTCCGTTACAATTTGAACACCCATTTTGAAACCATAGATGAATACTTCGGTTGAGTATATAGAAGAAGACTTTCCCAACAGATCATATATTTTTTCAAGAAGCTCTACCTCATCCTCCGTCAGACTTGTTAGTAACTTCTCCTTGAAGTTTGAAATTTCGCTATTCAACAATTTATACTCTGGATTCTTTGGTATAATCTTTTCTTCTGGTCTAATTTCTCCAAAATACAATTGCTCTAATAAGCTACTCATTCCCTCCATTGTATTTCTCATAAGAACATTTTAGCGATTTTATCGCTAAATCTCAATAGCGAATTACTCGCTAGAGTATTTTTATGTTGGAGGTGTTTGTATGTACCCAAGAATTAGAAGCTTACGTGAAGATAAGGATTTAACTCAATCTCAAATTGCTGCATACCTCAACTGTAGTCAACGTATATACAGTAATTATGAACGCGGTGAAGTTGATATTCCAACCGCCATACTCATTAAACTTGCCGACTTCCACCATACCAGCACCGATTATCTTCTTAATAGAACTAACATTAAACAAGCTTATCCCAAAGATTGAAAAAGATTTTGGGGGTACTTATTTCACTATCGTTGATTTCAGTTAACGTTCTTGTGTTCACGAACCCGAGAGGCTTAAGGAGCGCTAGCCCCTGGTGGCTCTGCCACTCAGCCTCGCAGGGTTGTCTGGCTGCATCCACTTCCCCCGACTACTCCTCTGCCAAACCGAGGGCGTCAGCCCGATGCATGAACACGGTGTTAGATGAAGTTACCTTGAGCTACTCACAAAATCCCTCATGCCCTCTCTTAGCATGCTAACCCCTTCTTCTACACTCTTCATATTCTCATCGTCATTCATATTATTCCTTGCATGTAATAATGCCGGTCTTAATGATTCTACTGAATTTCCAAATTGATACATCCATTCATATCTAGGAACCATCCATAAATGAAAGTGGTGTGTTGTATCTTCATTATAAAAATAATAGACCTTATCAATTCCCAATCGTTTTCTTTGTTCACTTCTGAGCTTATGGATTAACGAAATAAATTCTAATCGCTCTTCATCTGTTAATTCATCCATACAGTAAAAATGCCTCTTTGAAGCCAATATAACTAACCCTTTAATTGGGTAAGCAATATCCTGATGGACATGAAAGTTGCTTGATTCAAAAATCACTCCACCTGTTGAAGAAATCAAACCACTTGTCAATGCGCAGCTTACACATTCAACTTCTACTGATCTTCCATCAGCCAATGTAATTAGTCTTGGCATTATGCACCTCATAGTTTTTGATTTTGAAAAGAACTTGCATCGTAATTTCATCTAACGTTCCGCATCTATGACGCGACCCGGCCTTAGATAACTCTTAAGTTAATACGTATATTTAATTCGTTTAAAAAACGTGAAATCCTTTATCCAAGCGGCTTTTACGGTTTCACAGGGTCTGTGAATATTTCAAAAGTTGATATATTTTGTGGGCAAGTTGTGGGCATGCTCCCAACAACAAAAAAAGACTACAGAGGCATAATTGCTCCTGTAGTCTTTTCATTTACTCGGCTGCCAATATATCCTCGATCCGAATCCACTGCCATTCACCCGGACCGGTAGAAAGTTTAACCTCCCGCCGTTTAGTTTACGTCGCTTTTCTACGTTCACTTCCTATTCTCTTGGCGCGAATCCCAATTCGAGTATATCCGCCATGCCGAACCATTCGCCGTCAACCATAAAGCGGCCGGACCGTAGATCGAGCCGTTCAATTACGCCGACGACTCGCACGTCTTCGAACTCGTCAAACATGCGCAAATTAACCGGCTGTTTAGCGCGATGTGTCTCGACCAGAAAACGCGAAATCTGCTCCGTGAGCTGTCCATCGATTTCCGGACGGCTCTTGCGTTTTTCCTCATGTTGAGCGCGCAACATCGCCTCTTTATCCTCTGGCAGGATCATGCGGGAGGACTCGCATAGCATATTCGACCCCGGCGTAAGTTTGTTCGTTGACATATCCGAATCACCTCTGCGGATATTATATACCGAACAAATGTTCCTATTCAACGAGAAAATTTTACGATAGCTCTCTAATCGGATTTATCGAGCTTGGCGCGGGGCCGACGGAGAAAGAGGCTTTTTATGGCGTGAGTCAGGGAGTGGTTACCGGAGAGGATCGATTTTGTTTACGGAGACGTGGAAAAGGCCCGTGTGAAAATACGGAATTGGACTCGCGCATGAATGCTGAGAAATTCGGTGTTTTAGAGTTCATGATGAAAAAATCCCGCTAACCAGTGAAGGTGCGGGATTTTTTCTCATTATTCCACAGTTATTTCTTCGGCTTCTAGCCTCAGTAATTTATTATTACTTGAATAAACAACAAAGCCAGATACCTTCACTCTTTTTTTAAGAAATCGTTCAAGACTTTGCTCACCATCATCATTTAATAAGTAACATCTTATTTCATCATGCTTAACATCTTCAAAAACAAATGGTCGAATAATTAAACTCTTATCGTCTAAATCAACACCACGTACTTTCCCCTTACCATGTACAAATTCTTTATTCACTAGTTTTTTTGCTTGTTTTGATAATTGTTTACGCGTGTGTTTGGTTGTATTGACTATACGCTGACGAAAAGTTACACTGTTTCCTTCAAAGGAAATTGCGTCAATATTAGACTGAGAACTAGGTGTAACCTGCTTAGCATAGTGAATAATTTTTAAAACATCTCTTTCGTTATACTTTTCAACCAACCCACTTAAAATTTCTTCATCTTCTGCTGAAGCAAGTGCAGATAATAATAGCTGCATTGATTCAACAGCCATCTCATTTTGGGTAGCTAGTTCTCTAAGTTTTTCCCACGGATCCTTATTATAGCTAAACATATCCAGTTGTTCATCATCGATATCTACTTTCAAATTAGGCGATTTCAAACCTAATTTCAGACTTCCTGTAGCTGTTGTAGTAAGATCGAATGAAAGCGGAAACTCATTTGTAATAGATTTAATATCAATATTACGAGCTTTTGCAATTAAGTTTAAGGATTGTCTATTAGCGTTAGATAATTTACTTAAAAAGTTACCAACCAAGCCAATTGGCCCCTTACCTGATTGGAAATCCTCTCCATTAATTCGAATCCAAAGGTCAACATCCTTGTCAGGTTGAGATAATTTCAAATCGACTTCCTCATTTAACAATTCATTAAGACGATCTTTCATGCTGTCCACTAAATATTTTGCCGAAGGTTCATAAATGTTGAGTAATTCAGAATTATCTTTATAAGTTGATCTTATTCTTTCCAAGTTCTTTTGGGCTTCTTTTAATTTTTCTATTGTTTCTGACAAGGTGTCAATAACCATCAGATTTCACCCCCATCTAAGTATACCTTAAGTATACCCTTGCTTCGAGGAACTATAACCCAATCAGGGTCTCTTTCCGGATCCTTGTCTCTAAGCTTCCCCTTCGATCCGCCAGTGCAGAAAAAATAAGCCCACTGATTCAACATATCCTCTGAATCAGCCAGTAGTAAATGCGCTCCAAACATATTTCTAATGGCTAATTGATTATTTGGATTTAAAAACAAGGTAATTGCCTGCTTATCATGCTCATCCAAGGTAGTAAATGCTTCAGAAACAACCTCCGGTGGAATGTACGCTGCAAAATCAACATCGCCAGGTTCTTTTCTTCCTGTAACAAAGCTCCCGTCGATTAATATAGCTTTTGGTGTTAACCCGACGTCAATAAGTCTATTGATTAACCCCTTGAACATTCTCCATAGTTTTTTTCTTTTTTCCGTGAATAAGAACGCATGTTCTATATCCTTTATTGTACACTCATGAATACCTTCAGGTAAATGGTATCCATCACAAAATTCAGGGATATTATTCAAAATCAATACAGCCCTTCTTTATATAATGGTAATATTTGAGAGTATTAATTCTCCTCAATTTTCACCCATTAAAGAAGGTATGTCAATTGTTATATGATCCAAAATAAAAAAGTTACTAAACTTTAGCCAAACTTAAACATAAAATAAAAAGACCCCCGCCAGCTTGAAGCGCTCCCCGTCAAGTAGACAGTACAAAAAATAAAAGTCAATTAAGCGGCCTTGGTCCTGAATTCCATTGGACTGAGGCCGTTTAGTTTTGCTTGTAGTCTTTCATAATTGTAAAAGTGTATGTAGTCATCAATATCCTTTTTGAGTTCCTCAAAGCTTCGGTAGGTATGCAAATAATACTTTTCACATTTCAAGGTTCCCCAGAAGGATTCCATCGGTCCATTATCAATGCAACGACCCACACGGGACATACTCTGCTTTATTTTAGCTTCGTCCAACAGCTCCTTAAAGCGCAGTGATGTATACTGAAAACCGCGGTCACTATGAAGCAGCGGTGTGCTATCGGGTGCTGACTGCAGGGCTAGATCCAACGTCTGAAACACGAGAGGATTATTATTGGAGTGTCCCAGTACGTAGGAAATAATCGATTTGTCATGAAGATCAAGGATTGCGCTTAAATAGGCCTTCTGGCCATTACCGTATTTAAATTCCGTGACATCCGTTACCCACTTCTCATTCGGCGCTTCGGCCTGGAACTTACGATTAAGTATGTTCTCAGCCACCTGCTGCGGCGTAGAACGCTGGTACTTCCTTTTCTTTCTACGGATGACGGACTGGATTCCTTTAATCTTCATAAGTCGTTGCACTCGCTTAAGGTTAATCGCTTTTTGCATTTGTCGACACATATGTAGTGTTAATTGCCGGTAACCGAAGGTGCCCTCGACCTTCTCGTACAAGGACATCATAACCTCCGTCAGCTCTCTGTTCTCCATCTCGCGCTTCCCAGGAATGTGGTTAAGCCACTTGTAATAGCTTGACCTTGACACCCCGGCAGCTGCATAAAAGCTGTATACTGAGTGACTCTGCTTTTGGACAGCTTGAATGGCAAGGTAGATCTTCTCTTGCCGATGCTGGCTCAGGGACGCCTCCTTTCGAGATCTTGTAACTTTTTTAAGAAAGCATTCTCCGCTCGGAGCCGTTCGTTTTCGTACTCGAGCTTCTTCATGGCAAGCTTTTGCTGATCCGTTTCGCTTAGCTCTTCAGGCGACTTTGTACGTCCTCTGCCGTCCTGTAAAGCATCCTGACCACCTACTTCATACTTCCTTACCCATCCGTATACTTGCTGGTAAGAAACCTGGAACTGCCTTGCTGTTTTTGTATAGTCTTGTCCATTTGCAAGGCAGTAGAGGACAATGTCAATTCTCTCCTGCCATGTCGTGGAACGTCCCTTGGTCATAGCCGTTGTTCCTCCTGTATAGGCTTTTAAACTGCTATGACTATTATACTTCTTAATCCAGTTGGCGAGTTGCGTTCGACTCGCAATCCGATATTTATCAATGATTTGATTCTGCGACACCCCCCATCCAGATAATCCTTAACCGCTTGGTGCTTTAGCTCTCGGAATAACTCCGATTATGAGTGCGGATTTCTAATCCCTCGTATCCATATAACCGATAACGATGTTGCCATTTGGCTATTGTGGACTTATTAAAGCCATGCTTCCTGGCGGCTTCCTTCACTCCAATAAGGCCCCTTTCAATCTCTTGAAGGATGGCTAACTTCTCAATAGCACTGGGCTTGTCTGTAGGCATGAAAAAAAACTCCCCTCACAGTAACAGGTTTTATTATTTCACCTGTCTACTGTATGGGGAGCATATCAGCAGAGTTCTGCCTTCCGATGCTTTCGGATACCCGTTTATGTATGCTCTGGGCACTCCTCTTCTATCCCTTCACCTTCAATCCCAACAGCTTCGCAAACCCGATCGCCTGCTCGGGCGCCACGGTGCATCCCGCCAGTGCGTCTACCGGAATGTCGATTCGGTCATACGTGCACGTGCTGATATCCATCCCCTTCAGCGAGGTGTTGTTGAAATCCGCTTCGTTCAGGTCACACACGTCGAGCTCCACATCCTTGAACTTGCAGCCATAAAACGTCGCATTCTGCAAAACACTGCCTGTAAAGCGCACCTGCTTGAGCGAAGCCTCGCCGAAATCGGACAGGTTCATGATACAGTTTTCAAAGGTGACGAACCCGAGGTTGGCCTTGCTCAGATTGATGCCGGTCAATTTGCAGTCCTTGAAATGGACGCGGTGGATCACACCTTTTTGCAAGACGGCATTGGACAGGTCGCAGTTTTCCAGAACCGCGTCGGTCAGGTCCATCCGGTCGAAAGTGGTATGGGCAAAAGAACATCCGCGCAGCCTTACTTTGGCCAAAATGCACCGATCCATGACCTCATATTCGAACCGGTCGCCGCTGAGCAGCCCGTTCACTAGTTCACGGTCCTCGTCCTCCAGGACATCCTCCCACCGTGCCTCGTTCAACTCCGCCGGAAGCTGAGGTGCCATCATTTTTATTCTCGCCGCCATGTCTTTATCCCCTTCAAAAATTAAATTTAATGCGTATCTAAAGCGCTCCCGCTCCGTTAGCTGTTCGGCTTTCAACCGGCAAAACCATCCCCCGGAACGCCGTTCAACGCTGCCTTCAAGCCCTTCAAATCCAATCCGTCCACGGCAAAAGCGCGCCGCACCAGCTCGGGCGGAACAAACTCATCGTACTTCCCCAGGTAGGGGGCCTCGCTTGCGTCTAGCAGCCCCTCCGCATCTCTCACCTCGGACAGCTCGGCCTGGATCGCGGTCAGAAGCTCATCCGCCCCGGCCCGTCCGGCGACGACCATGTAGTACGGCTCCATCGGCACCACCTGCCGCAAGCCCATGGATTCGTACAGGTTATGCTTCAAAAGACGCTCCAAAGTCCGGAACTGTTTGCTTCCCGCCCACGGCAAAATAAACACCGAATCGCCGCCCGCGGGAATCACCGGACTGCGCAGCAGACCGCTTTCGCGGGCCAGCCGCCGCGCGCGCTCCAGCCGGTTCACGGCGCCGGGAGCAAGATACGGGTAGAGCGTGGATTCTTCCAGCACCTGACGCATTTTTTGCATCACCCGGGTGTGCACATCTCCGCCGGCGCCGAGCCAAAGTGTGTCCACCTTGCCCCGGGAGGATTTGACATACACCGCTTTATGCTTGTTGTCCACCTCTTCCACCTTCCACAGCTTCCCGGCCAGCGAGAAGCAGTAGCCCGGCGGCGGCACGGTGGTGATGCTGCCGATTTCTTCGGAGCCGTTGTACACCGCATGCTCTTCGTCATCCTTGAACACGGCGTAGAAGCGGAAATTGTTGACCACCTTCTCCCCGCCGAGCCCGATGATCAGCGTCCCTTCCTCCGTCTGCTGGATATGGTCGGTCTGCAGCAAGTACTGCAGCAGTTGCCTGTACTCCTCCGGCTCGAAGCCGTTAAAAGAAGGCAGCGTCAGCACCGCCCGCGCCAGCTCGGCGGGCTCGGCTTCGCCGATGCTCTTGAGCGTGCTCATCGTTTGGTGATAGAGCACGCCAACCGGCTTCCGCCGCAGATCGAGCGGCTCCACCCAGCGTTCGCGGACGTACAGCTCGATGACGGCGATCGCCCGCAGCAGCGTCCACGGCACGCGCGCGGGGAGCTGCGCCTCCTCGTCCTCTTCCTCCGCGACGAGGAACATCATTTCGGACGCCATGTCGCCCCGGCGTCCGGAGCGGCCGAGCCGCTGCACGAAGCTGGAGCAGCTGTACGGCGCCCCGAGCTGGATCACCCGCTCCAGCTCGCCGAGGTCGATGCCCAGCTCCAGCGTGACCGTCGCCGCGGCGACCGCGGGTCCGGGGCCGGAGCGCAGCGCGGCCTCGGTCTCTTCGCGCAGCATCGCGGAAATGCTCCCGTGATGCACATGAAACACATCGCGCTCCTCGCGCTTCGCGGCGATCCGCCGCATCTCAAGCGTCGTCAGCTCCGCGTCCGAGCGGCTGTTGGTGAAGATGAGCGCTTTTTTGCGGTGCGTGTGGTCATATATGAAGTTGTGATAGTTCTGCTTGGCCAGCTCCAAATGCTCGGCTTCCCGTTCATTCCGCGCGTCCGGGAACGAAAAATGCTCCACCGACAGCTTCAGCTTCCGCCCGCCCTGCGGCGAGACGACCTCGACCGGCTGTCCGGTGCCCGCCCCGAGCCAGCGCGCGGCCGTGTCGTAATCGCTCAGCGTGGCCGACAAGCCGATCCGCCGGGGAGAGCAGGAGGCCAGCCGCGATAGCCGGGTCAGCTGGCTCAGCACCTGAATCCCCCGGTCCGCCCCCATAAACGCGTGCACCTCATCGATCATGATATACCTTAGATCATGGAACAGCGCGGGGATCGCATTGGGCCGGTTCATCAGCAGCCCTTCCAGCGATTCGGGCGTAATCTGCAGAACGCCGCAAGGGCGCTGCATCAGCTTGGTTTTCTCCGCCTGAGACACATCCCCGTGCCAATGCCAGACCGGGACCTCCCCCTCGCGAAGCAGCTCGGTGATCCGCTCGAACTGGTCGTTGATCAACGCCTTGAGCGGCCCGATATACAGAATGCCGACCGATTCCGACGGCCGTTCGAACAGCTCCGTCAACGCCGGAAAAAAGGCCGCCTCCGTCTTCCCCGACGCCGTCCCCGAAGCGATCAGCAAATGATGCGGGGTATCGAACAGCACCCGGCAGGCCTCGACCTGGGCTTCGCGCAGGGAGTCCCATTGTTTGCGGTAAATATATTCCTGAATGAACGGAGCCAGCCTGGAAAAAGAATTGTTTCCGCTCATAGGTCAAACTCCGCCAAAAAATCGTCCAGTTCATCCTTCGCTTCTTTACGCGAACCCGCGCCGCCCGATGCCGCAAACTCGTGCTCCCGTTCCCCCATCAACGCCTCGAAGCTCAGCGTCTCATGCTGGTGCAGCATATGCAGCACGTCCATGAAATCGCGGACGACTTCCCGGGTTGTCAGCAGCTCCTCGGCGCCCAGCCGGCCTACCGCCGCCTGCATAAACGCGATCAACTGCTCGTCCGTCAGCTTCGCCGCGTAGCCGAAATGCATGGCATGGATATCCCGCAGTTTTTGCAGGAGAATCAAAATTTCTTCATGCGACAGCATATCGAGCTTCAAGATCGGCGAGGTGTACGTCCGCCGCTCACCGCTGCTGTAGCGCCCGTCCATAAGCCGGGAGCGGAGAGCGTCATAGCTGAACAATCCCCGCCGCTCATCCTCCACGAACTGCGGGGTTCCGCCGAGGTAAATGCCGAGGTACTGCGCCTTCCCCTGCATCGTGTCGTTGAACATCGTCAGCAATTTCTCATAGTTGCTTTGGCGGGAAATGCTGTTGGTGATTTTGTACAAATTCACGCCTTCATCGATAAAAAGCAGCAGTCCCTTATACCCAATCCGCACGGCGAACTCCGCCCAGAGCTTCATGTAGTCGTACCAGTTGTCATCGTCGATGATCACGCCGACGCCGAGCTCCTTGCGGGCTTCCGTCTTCGTCGGAAATTCGCCCCGCAGCCAGCGGAGCGCCGCCGCCTTCCGGTCCTCGTCCCCGAGTTTGTATCCGCTCCAGTAAGCCGCCAGCACCTTGGCAAAATCAAACCCGTGCACCAGGTTCTGCAGCTCCTGGCTCACCGCGTAAATCCGCAGCTCCACCGCGTCAAGCAGTTGCGGATCTCCGGGCCGCAGTCCCGTGGCCTGCATCTGCTCCTGCTGCAGCGCGGCGATCCATTTCTGCAGCATCGGTTCCAATGCGCCGCCATCCGGCCTCGTCCGGGTGGACATATTCCTCATCAGCTCCCGGTAAGTCGCGAGCCCTTGCCCCTTCGTGCCGACGAGGCGGCGCTCCGGAGAAAGGTCGCCGTCCGCCACAGCAAACTCGCGGTCCATCGCATAGTTGCGCATCATTTGCAGCAGGAAGCTTTTGCCGCTGCCGTACCGCCCGGTAATCAACCGAAAGGCTGCCCCGCCCTCCGCGATATTGTTCATATCTTGAAGCATCGACGCGACCTCGGCCTTGCGCCCGACGGCGATATGCTCCAGCCCGACCCGCGGCACCACCCCCGCCGTCAGGGAGTTCACCAGCGCCGTCGTGAGCCGCTTCGGAATTTGCACCTGTTTCATCGACATTTCACCTCATTGATTTCTCTTCTCTCGCCCTCGCCGCTTCCCATTCACTCGGCCGCTTTCCCAAGCAGCCCGGCGAGCTCAGACTGATATTCCTCGGGAATTTCGGCGCCGTCCACCAGCAAATCGCCGATCTCTTCCATGGCGATTTCATTAATTTCGTCCAGCAGCAGCTCGGGCATCGAGCCGGCCAGCTCGGCGATCCTATTTAAGCCGGACGTCCCTTCGCCGTTCAACAAAGCGGACAGCATTTCAAGATGCGCCCCGCTGAACCGCGCCGACATCTCCCGCCACCCGGGCGGCAGCTCGTCCCCCCCTTGGATTCGGTCTGCGAAAAACGCCGCCGTCGATTCGCTCCCGGCAACCGCCTCCCGTTCGGTCCAAAGCACCGTTTCTTGTCGGGCTACCGGGCTTTCGCTTTGGCTTTGGCTTTGGCTTTGGCTTTGGCTTTGGCTTTGGCTTTTGCTTTCGCTTTCGCCTACGCTTTTGCTTTCGATGTCGATGTCGGTGTCGCTTTCGCTGGACGCCGTCGGCGGAATCGCCAGTGCGCCCGTCCCCATGTCCCGGAATTCCTCGGGTTCTTCCGCAAAGACCAGCCAGCCCCGCTCAAAATCAAGCTCCGTCTGCTGCGGTCCCGACTGCTTTCGCTTATGCGAGGAATCTCGACGCCGGTCCGGCTTGGTCTCCGTGATCGGGGACGCCGCCGTCTTAGGCTCACCCCAAGCATTTTCCCCAAAGCCGCCCAATTCCTCCGCAAGCAGAAGATCGCGCACTTCATCCGACTCCTTCTGTAATTTGCGCAGCCTGGCCGTGTTGATTTTCACTTTGGGGGTCCGGGCCTTGACTTCCTCCGCTTTGCGCTGCTCGAATTCCTTGCGCAAAAAACGGTCGACAAGCTGCTCGACGTCCGGCTCCACGACGATCCCCCGCAGCTTGCCTTTGAATCCCGTCAGATCGCGGAGCTTGTTCTCCGTCAACCGGACGAGTTGGGTCACATAATCGCGGAGCGGCGGATGCTCGCTCACGGGAATCATCGTGACCGGAACGCTGCGCCCGTACAGTTCAAAATCGTAGACAGCGCTGCGGAACAAGTACCGCTTGACTTTCTTCTCCCGCGGCTTAAACCGGTCTATAAGCCGATTCCCCTGCGTCTTGCCCAAATAGCCGTCAACCAGGGACACCACTTTCGGCGCATACTGCTGCAAGTCTTTCCGTCCTTGGCCCGTATAAAAGCGACTCTTCTCCACCTCATAATCGAGGAGCGGCGTCAGCATGTCCCAGGTCAGTCCGAGCGGTTCGGCCGTGAACCTCCGGTACCATTCCAGTTCCCTCAGCTCGGCCGAAAGGTTCCGGGGAAATTTCAGCAGGGGATCCATCCCGGGCAAATCCAGCCCGAACACCAGGGCAAAATCATACAGCCATTCCCTCGCGTACACCTCCAGTTTCGGGTAACGCTCACGGTATTCCCGCCAAACCCGGAAGAGGAGATCCAGCCCCTGCGACGGCTCCCGCCAGCCGATGCCATGAATCAATTCATACATATATACAAAAAGATACGACAGATCCGTATCCGGGTACCTTCCCGCACGGACCTCTCCGCGCCAATGCAAATACCATTTCAGTTGTGGCGGCTGCATTTCCGCATAGGTCGGCCAATACGTTTGGAACGGGACGAAATCGGCCGTCTCCACCGTTTCCCCTTCCAGCTCCTTAGCCTGCTGGACAAATTGCTCCTCGCGGGAAACATACCTGAAGTTTTCCCTCCAGTCGATTTCCCGCTCCTCGCGATCCGGCATCACGATCCGGCTTTGCCCTTGCGGGTTCGCCCCGGCCATAGGGTTCACAGCGTCCGCATGCTCCTCGCGGTCCGTGAAATCAAGCTCCAGTTCGGCGAACGTAAGCCCCTGTTCCCGGGTGGTTCGCGGGTTTTTATTATCCTGAGACATGCCGTGCTTGTCCGCTCCTTCGTTCATCGTCCAATGTCCTCCATCATGACACCATTATACCATCGAAGCGAAAATTTGTTCGCTTTTTTGAATGCATTTTTGTTCTCTATTATAATGGAGTGACAGTCGGCTCTTCCACGGGAGATTCGGTTGTCAGCGATAACCCGAAAGGATAACCCATATGAACAAATGGCTTAAGGCCTTGCTTTTTTTGCTGGGGGCCGCGTTTCTGACCCGGCTGATCCCTTTTTCCGACTGGTTCCGCATGCTCGATACGATGGTGCACGAGCTCGGTCACGCCGTGGCGACGCTGCTGGTCTCCGGCCGCGTGCTGCGAATTGAACTGAATCCCGATCACAGCGGGGTCACCTACTCCATGCTGGCTTCCGGATGGAGCCAGATTGTCGTTTCTTTGGCCGGCTACATTTCGGCTTCGCTGTTTGCCGTCGGTATGTTTTACGGCTATGCCAAACAAAAACAAGCCCTGGGGCTTGCGGTAATCAGCGCCATGGCGCTGGCGACGATACTATTTTTCGTGAGATCGGGGTACGGGGTGGGCTGGCTGATCGGCTTTATTTTGATCAACGCGGTATTTTACTATATTGGCGGAAAGATTCGAAACTTCTACTATTTGCTGCTGGCCTTCCTGTGTCTGGAAGAGTCCGTGATGGGGCCGATGATCCTGCTGCAGCGCTCCGTCATCGATCCCCGCCAAGCCGGCGACGCCGCCAATTTGGCCGATCTGACCCTGGTGCCGGCACTGGTGTGGTCGATGATTTTCATCGTGATTTCCCTTTGGTGCGCACTCTTCGCGCTGCAGCTGTACTGGAAGCGGGACCGGGCGGCTAGACCGGACAGATCCGAAATGACACCAAGGATGCGGTCCGGATTATGACTTTCGGGGAGAGCTGTCCGGGGCGAAAGAAAGCCCCTTCTCCTCCAAGGCTTCGCGCAGGATCCTCACGGCTTTGGGGCCTACTCCATGCAGCTTGAGGAGATCTCGTTCGCGGATCGAAGCGAGCTGGTCCAGCTCCCGGTATCCCGCTTGGGCAAGAGCCCGCGTCGCAGGCTTACCGATATGCTTCGGAATCTCGCTATCCGCAGCCTCCCTTTTCACGGATATTCCATGAAAATAGGCGCCAAAGACCTCATCCAGCCGGTCCACCATATCCGGAAAATGCTCCTCACCCGGCAGCCCCTGAATGGAATATTGATCGTTAGGGCAATAATTCCACATAAAGCTGCGGTAGATAAAAGAAAACACCTTAGCGATCGCAGCGCTGATCCCTCGCTCCAGCCGCGGTTCCCGTTTCGTAGCTTCAATGATATCGACCATCGCGTGGTACAGTTCCCAGTATGAAGCCTCATGAAACAAGTCCTCTTCGTGCAAATAATAAATAAAACTCCCCTCTTGCCCGTTACTATTGGCTTCAAGCACTTTGATCGCTTCGTTTTTCATCCGTGCTCCCCCTTCCTTCATCGTTCAATTTTCAACCGCTCAACACGCCAATTTAGCTGGAATGGTTCCCGCTAAACGATCCGCCTGGCCGCCTTAAGTCACCTTACCTCAGGAACCGAGTCCGTGCATCCTTTTGAATTCCTCGGGGCTCATTCCAGTATACCGTTTAAACACCGCGCAAAAGTAGCTGGAGTTTTCGTATCCCGCCCTTTGCGCAATCTCGTAGATCTTTTTGCCGCGCTCCGTAAACATTAACTTTTTGCTCAGATTGACGCGTTCTTGATTGATATAAGCGAGTGGCCGGAGCTTCAGCGTTTTCTGAAAAAGGCGGCACAAATATTGCGGCGAAACGCCCGCGATCTCCGCCAGTTCGCCGAGCGGCAAGGGACGCGACAAGTTTTGCGCGATGTAGGTAAGCACCGGACGCATTCGTTCCAGTTCATCGTTTTTTGCCGCGGGTTCGATCAACTCTTTTTTTAGATCCAGCAATAGGTTGTACAACTGCTTGGAGCACTCCGTTTCAAAATCCTCGGTCCCCGTTTCTTCCGCCTCAAGCATGCGGTAAAGGGGGGCCAGCAGCGTCGATGTACGCAGCCGACCGACACCTGATCCGTTGACCCCCGCATAGGCGAGCAACTGGCTTGCTTCCCTCCCTTGAAACGAAACCCAGGCCAGTTCCCAGCGGTCGCTAACCGGCATGTACTTGTGCGGAATTCCCGGGAACAAGAAGAAGACTTCCCCAGGCCCCACGAGAAACTCCTCCTCGCCCAGGATCAGTGAGCCTTGGCCTTGAATCACCTGATGCACCTGATAATCGGGAAAACCCGCGGGACGATGCGTTTCGTCCTGATGCTCCCAGTAGCCCAGCGTCGTCATAAACACAGGCAGCCGGGAGGTTTCCTCCGTCTTTCCGAAGATGATCCGGGACTTCAACGGAAAACCCTCCTTTTGTTTCATATTTTAATACACAGGGCGAATATTCTTTTATTTTCTAATACTCCACGGAATCTTATAATGTGAATATATTATAACATATATAAATTGGATTTAAGATTTGCCAATAGGCTAGAGTGTGAAATGATTCTGGAGAAGCGAAGTGTTCGCCTTTGTGAGCGGATTTCTACCTTATAAACTTAATTAAAGAAATCTGGGAGCAACAGCGATCGGAAGAACATTTCACACGGCGGCCGTACATGTAAATCAATTAGTTCAATTTATATAGGAGGGAGTTGTTACGATATCATGCGCCAAAAACTCGTTTACGCACCCCCGGCCAACGGTTATCCCGAGTGGAATAACAATCCGGAGCTGTTTCAATTGGGGAGGCTCGCCGCCCACGCGTCCCTGATGCCTTTTCCTTCCGTTTCGGAAGCGTTCTCAAACGATCCCGAGTCTTCCCCCTACTACCAATCGCTGAACGGGGTGTGGAAGTTTTCGTTCGCGGAGACGCCGGACCGGCGAAGCCGGGATTTCTACCGGACCGATTTCGACGCCAGCGGCTGGGGGGATATGCCGGTCCCTTCCCATTGGCAGCTTCAAGGCTACGATTATCCGCAGTATACGAATGTAAAATACCCCTGGTCGGTCTCCGAGCCGGAGCTTACACCTCCTTTTGCGCCGACGCTCTACAACCCGGTCGGTTCATATATCCGCACCTTTACCGTGCCGGAGAACTGGAAAGGACGCCCTGTGTTTCTCAGTTTTCAAGGCGTCGAATCCGCGTTCTACGTGTGGGTGAACGGCGAGTTGGCAGGGTACAGCGAGGATACCTTCACCCCTGCCGAATTCGATATCACCCCCTACCTGGTGGAGGGGGACAACAAACTGGCCGTGGAGGTCTATCGGTGGTGCGACGCCAGTTGGCTGGAGGACCAGGACTTTTGGCGGCTCAGCGGGATTTTCCGCGATGTTTACCTTTATTCGCCCGGCCCGGTGCATATCGCCGACTTTTTTGTGCGCAGCGACCTGGATGCCGATTACCGCGATGCCGAACTGCGGCTTGATATCCAAATCACCAACTATACCGGAGAAAATACCGGCGAAATCACCATGGAAGCCCAACTATACGATGAAGACCGGCGGGCCGTTCTTGATGCGCCGCTGTCCTTCACCTCCATCCTTCAAGGCGAAGAATCCCGCACTTTGAAACTCTCGGCAGCGGTGCGGAATCCGCTGAAGTGGAGCGCGGAGGCGCCCCATCTCTACACGCTCATACTGTCGCTTAAAGATCGCGAGGGGCGTGTCCTCGAAGCGACCCGCTGCCGGACCGGATTCCGTAAATTCGAACTGAAGGACGGACTGATGAAAATCAACGGCCGCCGCATCGTATTCAAGGGCGTCAACCGGCACGAATTTTCGCAAGACACCGGGCGGGCCATCGGGAAGGCGGAGATGATCCGGGACATCGAGCTCATGAAAGTTCACAATATCAACGCGGTCCGCACCTCACACTATCCGAACCAGCCGCTTTGGTACGAACTTTGCGATGAATACGGGCTTTATGTGATCGACGAGACCAATTTGGAGACGCATGGATCCTGGCAATACGGGCAGCAGGAATTGAATGAATTCAATGTGCCGGGCAGCCGGCCGGAATGGCGCGACAACGTGCTCGATCGCTGCAATTCCATGTTTCAGCGGGACAAAAACCACCCGTCCGTCATCATCTGGTCGCTCGGCAATGAATCCTTCGGCGGAGACAACTTCATCGCCATGTATGAGTTTCTGAAACAGGCCGACCCGACGCGGCTCGTCCATTACGAAGGGGTGTTTCATTACCGCAAATCGGAAGCGGCCAGCGATATCGAGTCCACCATGTACGTGAAGCCCCGCGATGTCGAGCGCTACGCGCTTAGCCGTCCCAACAAACCGTATATCCTCTGCGAATACAGCCATGCCATGGGAAATTCTTGCGGCGGACTTCATCTTTATTGGGAACTGTTTGACAAGTACGACATTTTGCAGGGAGCCTTTATTTGGGATTGGATCGACCAGGCCATTCGGACGACCGCGGAAGACGGGACGGAATACCTTGCCTATGGCGGAGATTTCGGCGAGACGCCGCATGACGGCAACTTTTGCGGCAACGGGCTCATTTTTGCCGACCGGACCGTCACGCCCAAGCTGCAAGAGGTTAAGAAATGCTATCAGGATCTGCGCTTCGAAGCCGTCGATCTGAGTCAAGGACTCATTCGGATTCGGAATCAAGCGCTGTTCACGGATCTGGAGCAATACGAAGGCGTGTGGAGCGTGGCTGTGGATGGGGTGCCCGTGCAAAGCGGGACGCTGACGTGTCCGGTGCAGCCCGGAGAAACGGCGGAAATCCGGATTCCGTTCCAGCCGACTTTCGTGGGGGATGGGGAAGCCGTCCTGACGGTTTCCTTCGTCACGAAAGATGATCAGAAGTGGGCCAAGGCCGGACACGAAGTCGCGTGGGAGCAGTTCGTATTGAAGCCTCGCATGGTGCCGGTGCCGTGGGGTTCCTCCGAGGCTCAAGGGCTTTCCCCTCTGAAACCGGAAATCGAGGCGGATCGGCTAACCCTATCGGGGGAAAGCTTCTCTGTTTCTTTTGACCGCCATTCAGGAAACCTGGTCTCCTATAAAATATCGGGCCAAGAGCGGCTCGCCGGAGACGTGCGGCCGAATTTCTGGCGCGCGGTTACCGACAACGATCTCGGCAGCAAGCTTCATGAACGCTGCGCTTTTTGGAAAACCGCCCCGTTCCAACTGAAGCTGACCCGGTTCGAACATCGGCCGGAAGGCGAAGGTTGTGCCGTCTATGCCGAGTACGCGTGGGAGAATCAGCCTTCGAGCACCCTATCCCTTGTCTACCGCCTGTTCCCCGATGGAGCAATCGAGGTGGAGCAAACTTTGGTGCCGGACGGCAATCTGCCTGAATTGCCGGAGTTCGGGCTGCTTTTCGCCCTGAACAAGAGCCATGACACCGTATCCTGGTACGGCCGCGGTCCGCACGAGAACTATTGGGACCGGAAGACCGGGGCGCGTCTCGGATATTACACCGGTGCCGTCCGGGATCAGTTCGTTCCTTATCTGCGCCCGCAGGAGTGCGGCAACAAGACCGACGTCCGGTATGCCGAAATCGCGCAGAGCGCCGCTGACGGTGCGGCCGCCCTCCGGTTTGAAAGTCCGGTGCCGTTCGACTTCAATGCGCTGCCTTGGTCCCCGGACGAACTGGAAGCGCATGACCATGTCTACAAGCTGCCCGAAACCGGTCATACCATCGTAAGAATCAACCTCAAACAAATGGGCGTTGGCGGTGACGACAGCTGGGGAGCCCGGACGCACAAAGCTTACACGCTTCCCGCAAACCGGCCTTATTCCTTCAAGTTCCGGGTTCGACCCGTGTAACGGGCGGGCCCTTGAGGCGAGGCCTTGAGATGATCTTAAGGTGACTTTGAGGAGAGCTTGGTCGGCCCCATATGCTTATATAAAAAACCTGCAGATATCTGCAGGTTTTTTCCTTATCTTTTGCATTCAATTTATAAAAACCCGCAAATACTCTGCAAGTTTTTGGTGCGATGATGCACCGACGTTTCATTAAACCTGACTTAGTGCTGCCTATCCGCACTCTCTCTGGCCGTCCGTCTTAATAGCGGCGTTTTAGGCCGTTATTTCGGCCCGATTTGCGTTTTCGGGAAAAATAGCGGCCAAAAAAGGCCTTATTTCACTGATGCGGGTCCAAAAATCAGGTTTCGGTCCGCTTTTCCCTAAAATAAGGCCCCAAAAGACCGCTATTTCTCACCGAAAGGACGAATTCGACAATATAACGCCTCAAAATGCCCTTATTTACCCGACCGGCTCAAAGGGAGGCGATTACAGCCATTAGTCCCCTGGGGCATTAGCTCCCTTATTGGAGCCTAATTCGATTCGCTAAAAGCTGCTCGAAAACTGCCGGGTCAGACTTTGCAGCCTGTCTGCGGATGGCTGCAAATCCTCCGGCTTTCTCATCTCTAGCACCCAGGAGCCCCGATACCCGCAAGCCGCCAGCCAGGCCACCATCGCCTCGATCGGCACGGTGCCGCCGCCGAGCCCCAAATGATCATCCGCCTGCCCGGTGTTGTCGCTGAGGTGCAGCGCCACCAGCCGGGACATCGCTTGCTGAAGCATGAGGAGGCAGCGTCCGCTGCCGGTCATATGAGCGTGGCCGCAATCGAAGACGAGGCCGACTCGCGGGGAATCGATCTCGTCGGCGATCGCCCACAGGAAGGACACCTCCACGCCGAGCAAACCGGGGTAAGGCGGGACATTCTCCAGCGCAATGACCGCGCCGCCGCCGGCCGTCCGCTCCAGCACCCGGGTGAGAAAGCCGACGACCCGCCGCTTCGCCGATTCGGTCGCGGTCTCACCCCCCGCTCTGGCCCCCGCCGGTTCCGCCGCACCCTCCCCCTCGGCCATGCCTACTGCCGCCGCCTCGTTCCCGGGCGTCGGCTCGGCCTGCGGCAGCGCGGCCTCCTCCTCGGTGCCCGCATGCAGGACGACATGGCGGCATCCCAAATGCTCCGCCACGCGCAGCGTTTCCACGAGCAGATGCTCGGATCGGGCCGCCTCCGCCTCGTCCCGGGCCGCCGGGTTGCAGCCGGTGATCGGCGCGTGGAGGCTCCACCGGATGCCATAGGCCTCCCCGGTCCGCTTGAGTTCCGCCAGCCGCGCTTCCGGCCAGACCAGGATCTCTTCATGGCCGCCCTCGCACATGATTTCGATCTGCTTCCAGCCGGCCTCGGCCAAAGTCAGCACCGCCTCTTGAAGCGGTCGCTCGATATAAGCATAGGTGGAAACGGAATAGTCTTCGCGTGCGATCATCTGGATCACTCCTTCAAATGGGATGGTCCTGCCGGGTCGGTTCCCTCATTCTTTACTTACTTGATGCCGGAATGAATAAAGCTGTCGATGAATTGGCGCTGAAACGCCAGGAAAATGACCAGCAGCGGTACGATGACGAGCAGCGTCGCCGCGCTGACCTCAGTCCATTGGACCCCGACTTCGAACGATTGGGCGAAAATCGACAGCCCGACCGTGAGAGGCCGGTTTTCCACGGAATTGGTGACGATCAGCGGCCACAGGAAATTGTTCCACTGATAGCTGATCGACACGAGCGCAAAGGCGACATAGGTAGGCCGGGACAGCGGAAAATACACTTTCCACAACACCTGCCACCGGTTGCAGCCTTCCATGAGTGCCGCTTCCTCCAATTCCAGGGGGATCGTCTTGAAAACCTGACGAAGCAGGAAAATCCCGAAGGAAGAAGCGAGATACGGCAGCATAATGCCCAATTTCGTATCGAGCAGCGAGAACTGCTTCAGAATATTGTAGTTTGGAAAAATCAGCACATCCGCCGGAATCATGATCTGTGCCAGAAATATCAGAAACACGATCCCGCCCCCGGCGAACGGCACCCGCGCAAACGCGAAGGCGGCCATCGTCGCCGTCAGCATCTGTACGGCAAATACGCCGAACACGATCAGGATCGTATTCAGGTAATATACGGTAAAGGGGGCCGCCGACCAAACCGTGGCGAAATTGTCCAGGGTGAAATCCGCCGACCAGAACCCCGAAAGAGCCGTCTGACGCGAGCGGAACGCGGTCGCCGTCATCCAGATCAGCGGCACCAGCCAGATCGCGGCCAGCAGCAGCATCAGGGAACGGCCGATTTTAGACACATATTTCTGCGGCATATCTTTGAGCCTTGCCTTTCTTTCCGGACGATCTGTCCGGAATCAATGATAGTGAATGCGTTTGTCGAGTCCGAAAAACTGAACCGCCGCAAACAGCAGCAGCAGTCCGATCATGACTACCGTCAGCGCGGAAGCCATGCCCTGGTCCCAGAAGCTGAAAGCCGTCTCGTAGATGTAATAGAGCAGCAAATTGCTTGAATTGTTGGGCCCCCCGCGGGTCATAATCATCAAATGATCGACCAGCTTGAACGCGTTCGTCAAGGCGACGATGCTCACGAACAGCGTGGTCGGCATGAGCAGCGGGAATGTGATTTTACGGAACACGGTAAAACTCCCGACCCCGTCCATTTGGGCGGCTTCATACAACTCTTTGGGGATATTTTGCAGGCCGGCCAGATAAAAAATCATAAAATAGCCCGCTTCCTTCCAAATGATCATGATGATCATCGCCCACAGCACGAGACCCGGCGTACCGAGCCAGTTCAGTTCGGCCTGTCCGGTCCAGGAGAGGAGCCGGCTGACCAGACCGTATTCCGGCGTGTAAATAAACAGCCAGATGTTGGCGACCGCGATCATGGGGATCAGCGTCGGGTAAAAGAAGGCCGTCCGCATAAATCCTCTTCCCCGCATCATCTTATTGGCGAAAACCGCCATCAAGAGGGCCAGGGCGATCCCCGTAGGAACCGTCCCCAGCGCGAATATCGTATTATTGCCCATCACCTTTTTGAACACTTCGTCCTCCGCCAACCTGCGGAAGTTATCCCATCCGACAAATAGGGGCTCCGGCGCGGCGAGGTCGGCCTGAAACAAACTGAGACGAAGCGTCAGAAAGATCGGATAGAAAGTAAACAACGCCAGAATAACCAAAGAAGGCAGCAGCAAAATCCAGGCAAAGGCGTTGTTTCTCCAGCGGCTTCCGGCCATGCTATTTATTGAAGGAAGCCAGAGCCTGATCGGCTTCCGTCTGGGCTTTCTTCAAGGCCTCCGCAGGAGACAATGTGCCGGTCAATGCCGCCTGAACGTTATCGTTCAAAATTTTCATCACCTTGCCGTTATTGTGCGTGGACAGTTCGGCTGCCGCATATTCCAACTGATCACGGGCCACCAGCGCCGCCGGGAACTCGGCCGCATACTTCTTCATTCGCTCCGTTTCATAGGCGGACTTGCGCACCGCGACATAACCGGTATCGATACTCCATTGGGCCGCGCGCTCCGGCTCGGTCATAAATTTAA
Organism: Paenibacillus sp. alder61; assembly: GCF_020179875.1. NCBI lineage: Bacteria > Bacillati > Bacillota > Bacilli > Caryophanales > Paenibacillaceae > Paenibacillus > Paenibacillus sp. alder61. Next base: position 26,679 of record NZ_JAIUDG010000021.1, on the reverse strand, counting down.
CGAATTCCCAGGCGGCCTGCTGTTTTTCCGGACTGATGTCTTTGAAAATATAGAAGTTGCCTCCGCCCGTCGGACTGCCGTACTGCTTTTTGGCCGGCAGGAAACTGACGCCAAAATCAAATGTGGCGTTCTTCTTGACGTTCGTCAGGTTCCCCGTCGTATGGTACATCATCGCGGTCTTGCCTTCCAGGAAGTCGGACGGCACCGTGCTCCAATCCGTGACCCCTTCCGGCATCGCCTTATGCTTGGCCGCAAGATCCACCCAATATTGAAGTCCTTCCACGTTCTCCGGGGTGTCGAACATCACCTTTTTACCGTCCTGGGTCATCAGGTTTTCCCCGTTTTGCAGCGCGAAAGTCTGCATCATCCAGTAAGCGAAGCCCGTAACCGGGATTTCCAGCCCGTGGCGTCCGTCCTTTTTCAGCTTGATCGCGTAGTCCTGCATTTCCTCCCAGTTCGCCGGCCCTTTTTCCGGGTCCAGTCCGGCTTCCTTGAACATCTCCTTGTTGTAGTACAGAACGATCGTGCTGCGCTGAAACGGGAGGCTGTAGGTATGACCGTCCGTTTGCGAATTCGCCATGAAGGCGGGATAGAAATCCGCCAAATAATCGTTGCCTTCCTTGGCGATGAAGTCGTCCAGCGGAACGATCGCGTTCATATCCAGCAAACTGAATAACTCCGTGGATTGCAGTACCGCCACATCCGGCGGCTGCTTCGCTTGAACGCCCGCCTGCGTTTTTACCGCGGTATCCGCGTAGCTGCCCGTATACACGGGGGTGACATCGATGTCGGGATGCTCTTTTTCAAAATCCGCGGTCATCGCTTCGATCGTATTGGTCAAAGGACCGCCGACCGCGATCGGGTAGTAGAAGGTCAGCTCCGTTTTCTTCCCGCCGTTCGCCGCGGACGCCGTCTGAGCCGTCCCTTGGGAAGCCGCTGTGTCATCTCCCTTACCGTTGCTGCTCCCGGTTCCGTTCCCGTTTCCGCTGCCTCCACCGCATCCCGCAAGCAGCGACAGCCCTAAGGCCGCCGCAAGTACTTTAGTGCTCCATTTCCGCATAACGTCCATCTCCTCCAATTTAGTTAAGCTGTTTCCGGAAGAACTCCCGAGCTTTAGGGGCCGGCATTTCTTCCACTCTACCAAATCCGTATATTTCTTTCGTAAGCATGGGGTAAAAATGCTGTTAAATTCCGCCCGCCGGTTACATGACCGTTCCGGCCCGCTGCGAGCGCGGAAGCATTTCGTCCATCGTCGCCCAGATGTAATCCGGCCGAACCGGGAACCGATCCAGGTCCGTAAGCGTCGATACCCCCGTCAGTACGAGCGCCGTGCGCATTCCGTGGCCGGCGCCGAACAGGATGTCGGTGTCCAGCCGGTCGCCGACCATCAGGCAGCGGTCCCCGTCCGTGCCGCTCCAATCCAGCACCTTGGCGGCGTAGTAGGCGGATGGCTTGCCGATGATCTCCTCCACCGTTCCCAGGCTCGCGGCCTCGATCGCCTTGACCATGGACCAGGTGTCGGGGATCAAATCGCCGTCCACTGGGCAGTTCGGATCGGGATTCGCCGCGATCAGCCGCGCGCCGCCCTGGACCGCCTTCATCGCGCGATGCAGCTTCCCGTAGTTGAACTCCCGGTCCATACCGACGAGCACATGCGTCGCTTCGGACGGATTCTCCGTCGTATCGACCCCCTCGGCGGCGAGCTCCCGGACCAGCGCCTGTTCCCCGGCGACGAGAACCCGGACCCGTTCGGGCCGTTCTCCGAAATAAACGGCCGACATCGACCCCGCCGTGACGATTTCTTCCTCGTACGCCGCCAGTCCAAGCCGTCGGAGCCGGTCGCGGCATTCCTTTCTCGTCCGGATGGTCGTGTTGCTCAAGAATCTTACCTTCTTCTCCTGGCTCCTTAAATAACACAGCGTTTCCCGCACGCCGGGCAGCAGGACGTCACCCAGAAAAATCGTGCCGTCCAGATCAAAAAAGTACGTCTCAAATGACAGCGTGTCCGGCAATGATTGAACATCCTCCTTTGGGGCGGACAACACAAAAAAGCCCGTTATGCAGCCGCCCTGGAAACGGACATGGCGAACCATGCCGTTTCCGGCTCTCTGCATAAGGGCTTTCTCCTCGTCTCCGACCCTAAATTATGAAATTGAACTTGAAACTCTAAGCTTTCTTTCTCCTCTAATGTAGCCCCCCAGTGTCAAGGGCGTATTAACGTCGTGTTAAGACATTGCAAAAGAATGCCACAAGCTTTGATTTCCCATGGATACCGCGGCGGCCCCGGCGCGCAGCGCCGTTTCGATTTCCTCATGGTCCTTGATCAGGCCTCCCGCGATGATCGGCAAAGACGTGCTCGCCCGCAGCTCGCCGATCACTCTCGGGATCAAGCCCGGCATTACCTCCAGCGCGTCCGGCCGGTTTTGGCGCACGGTATGAATACCGTGTTCCAGGGCCGACGTGTCGATGAGGAACAATCGTTGGATCGCCTGAAGCCCGCACTTTTTGGCCTGTTTGACCATATGGCTTTTGGTCGATATGATGCCTGTCGGTCGAACCTTGTCCGCGATGTATTCCACGGCGACGGGGTCGCTGGCCAGGCCCGCCAGAAAATCGACATGGAGGAACACTTTCTTCCCCGCCTCATCCGCCTGCCGGACATAGTCCTGCACCGTAAACAAATCGCCGGTCAGCAGGAACAAGATCGGCCAATCGCTGGCGCAGGCCGCCGCCAGATCCTCCGGCTTTCTCACGGCGGGGATGATCGTTCGTCCCCAGGTTCCCGTGAACAGTCCATTTTTCATTCTCACGCCTCCTTGTTGTTTGTCACTAGTATAGAGGCCGTTTATCAGCGCTGGATAAAAACATCTATTCGATATCGCCGCACCATTGAAGGAAGCGATACAGCACGACCGCGGACTGTGCGCGTGTGGACGATGCGGCCGAATCCAGCCGGTTCCCGGCGGCGCCGTTGAACAGGCCGGCCTGAAGGACCGTTTCCCAATCCGCCCGCTTCCATCTGATTTCCGCGGCGTCCTTGAAGCCGTCCAGCCGCCGGGTGCCTTCACCGGATCCGGAATCGGCAGCGGAGCCGGAGATCCGCATCGCTCTGGCCATCATCGCCGCCTGCTCCCCGCGGGTGACGGGGGCGTCGGGGCGGAAGGTCCCGTCTTCGTATCCGCCGGCGAGCCCGGCCCGAACCGCCGCCCGTACATAAGGGGCGAACCAAGCCGCGGGAGCGACATCCTTCATGGCCGGGCCCGATGTTTCCCCGTTCCCCGCCGCCAATCCGGCCTCAGCCTCCGCATCCAGGCCCAGGGCCCGAACCAGCATCGCCGCGAATTCGGCCCGCGTCACGGGACGGCCCGGTTCAAACGCACCGCTGCCGGTTCCCTCCAGCAGCAGCCGCTCCGCCAGCTTCCGGGCTTCTTGCTCCGCCCAGTGGCCCTTCATGTCGGCAAATGCCTTTTCCATGGACAGCACGGTGAAGATTCCGTTTTCGCCGCGCGTCAATATCACCTCGTTAGCTTCGGCGGCATAACGGCTCGGCGTATAAACCAGTTTGTTCCCGGCCCGATCGAAACGAACGCCCGTCCCTGTACGGTTCTTCTCGCCGTTCACGACTCCGATGTATTGAACCGCGTCATCCATGGAGAAAGATACGCTGCGCTCAGACGCGGATTCGCCCCCGGATGATAGGCGAAGCCCCAATTCCACAACCGGACCGGACAGCGTTCCTCCGGTGCGTTCGGCCGCTTTCGCCACAGCGGCTCTCTCCGCTCCGTCCCATTCGCGGACGGTGACGACAAGCTCGGCGGACTCGGCGGCGGAGCCTCCAAGTAAACGCGACGCCGCTGAAAGATCGATGTTCCGCAGCGGCAGTCTGTAGCCGGCTTGCAGATCCCGGTTGACCAGCGTCAGCGTAATTTCAGTCCGCCGTAACGACTCCGGCGTCAGACCGGCTAAAGGAACCCTAACACTCTCCCCTCTAAAGCGGACCTCGACAGGTTTTCCCGCCTCCACAGCTTTTTTCAAGTCCTCCGTTCTAACGGCTCCACTTGTCGCTTCAAGTACGGTAGTCCCGGCGCCGGTATCAGGCTGCCCAGTCTCACTGCCCGCCGGTGTTCCGGGAAGGCCTTGCGATCCGCCAGGTTTGCCGGAGTTTCCGCTTCCGTTCCCGTTTCCGCCTGTACCTCCGCCGTTGCCTCCGCCGTTGCCCGGCGTTTCGCCGCCGTTATGGCCCCCGCGAACCGCGATCTCGATCGGCTCCGAATACAGATCATAGGTGCCGCCCCCTTCGATCGAAGCCGAGTAGCGCAGCAGCGCATAGGCCTTTCCGGCGGCTCCGACCGCCTTGACGGTGTTGCCGTCCGCCTGAAGAATATCGCTTCCCTCGATGATCACAACGTCCGGCGCAACCTCTTTTTTGTCGCCCCTATAGGTTTCCGCGACCGCGCTTATACTCCGGGATTCCCCCTGGTTTAACACCAGCGCGGATTCCTTCGCGGACAGCGCAGCCGCCCAATCCGAAGCGTAGTACGTATAGTCCGTCGTGATGGCAAACGCGCCCATCTTGAAGTACTTGATGATATCATCGCGCTTGTTCAGGGTCCACGGGGAAATCAGCAGCCCGCGGTGCTTGGCGGCTTCCATAAATTTCGGCCCGAGACCGTTAAAATCCGTATTATAAGTCCAGTTTTGCCTGGACAGCGCTTTGATCGTCTCCCGCAGCGAACCTTCCACATTGGATTCGCTCGACAAATAACCGGTCAGCAGACCCGCGTTCATTTCCGGCATCAAGAGAGCAAGCCGCTCCAGTTGAGCCGGATAAAAAGACATCACATTGACGATATCTTCCGCCTTGTATTTTCTGACGGTTTCTACGAACGCATCCACCGCCCCGGGGGTTTGGGTCTTGATCTCCGCATAAACCAGGCGTCCCCGCTCCCGGGCCAGCTGCAGCTGCTCGTCCAGGGTCGGCATCCTCACCAGCGGATAACCTTGCGGATAAGGCTTGTTCGCGTTCAGCGCTTTGAGCTGCTCCAGGGTGAAATTCTCGACCTGCCCTCTTCCGTCCGTCGTCGTTTCCAGGGAAGCATTGTGGGTGATGATCAGATATCCGTCCTTGGTCAGGAACATGTCGTTCTCAATGTAATCGGCACCGGCCTCAATCGCCAAAATATTGCTCTCGATCGTATTCTCCGGGGATACGGAAGGCATGCCGCGATGCCCGATCATGTACACTTTGCGAACCAGCGTCGTATCGCGGTTGTAGAGCTCCAGCGCTTCGTGCGCTTTCACCGGCTCGGCGGCCACAACCCCGTTGACGCCCGCCGTGATCAAACGGTGCAGCGGCAGGGGCCCGCCGGTTGTGCCCGGGACTTCCTGCGCCCAGACCATCACCGCCAGCTTCTGCAGGTAAGCCACGTTATCCCGGGTAGCCGCCCCCGCCGGCAGCAGCGCGATTCTCGCCTGGCTCGACGCGGTTTGTCTGCGGATATCGAGCAATTGCTCCGGCGTTGGATGGAGGAGGGAAGTGAAGTCCAGGATGCCGCGGATCATCGGATAAGCCGCTCTGGCCCGCCGGACCAAGTCCGGACGGTCGGAGACGACGAAGGCGTCCTCCAAACCGCGCTCGCGCAGCTCGTGAACGAGCCGGTCAACCGCCAGCTCTTCTTTGACATAAAAGGCCGGAATGACCTTCTCCCCCATCGTCTCGAGCACGTCGCTCAGCGGGGAAATCACCTTGCCGCCGTACTTTTCGGTCACGGCAAGATCGGCGTTGATATGAATAATCGCCGTGGCCGGCAGCCGTCCGTCCTTTAGTTTCGCGAGATCTTGGCCATACACCACCTCGGTGACGACCGTAGGCGCCATCGCGATCCGGGTATCGGGTTCCGACACTTTGACAAACGGCGTGATCTCCTGAACCGGAAGCGGCTGCTCCAGCAGAGTCACCCGGATATTATCGATCCGCATGGTACTGCCGTCGGCCTGAAATCCGATATGTCCCTTGTTGTACGCCTCCGCCTTCGCCGTATCGATCACCATCACATCGTTGATATACTCCTGGACGCGATTGCCGTAGACCTTTACCGTATACCGAAGCGGCTTCCCTTCCTCCATCGGCTCGGTATAGGAACCGCGATCCATCACATTCCATTGATTGGACGCCGTGCGCTCCGCAAACTCCACCCCGTTGTAAACGGAAGGATCTTTGCGTACGGCCATCTGGTAATAGGGGGAATCCCCGTTTTGAACCCGGAACATGATGGAATTCCACCGCGCGGCGTTATTGGCTGCCGTATTCGTAATGTCCGCCTCGATCGCATAGTTGCCGAACAAGCTCAAGTAATCCGGCAAAAGAACGCGGGAGGGATTGTCCGGCGAAGCCGTAGCGCGCATTTCGAACGCCCCGTCCCGCACGCCCGCGGCTCCCCCGGAAGCCCCCTGCTTGCGGGTCCAGCCTTCCGGGAACGCTCCATCCGCCATGCGGTCAAAATCCTCCGCATACAGGGTGTATTCCTGCTGATCCGCCGCCTTCGCCACCACAATCAACCGGAACTCGGCGCTGTCGATGCCCGCCTTCACTTCATAAACGCCGGGAGCCTTCACCATGAGATCCGTCCCGTCCGCGGTAACTTCCCCGCTGTCCGCGGTCCAGTTCAATCGGCTCCCGTCGATTTCCGCCGAGGAATAATCGCCGGATTCCGCCGTAAACCGGATATTTTTGAGCGGAACGGGGTCGCCCGCCGCGACCAGCAAATAGCCCGGATCATGCGCCAGCTTCACCACCTTCGGCCCGGTCAGGGAAGGAGTCACCCGGACATGGACGCCCGATTCCGCCTGATGGTAAACCCCCGTAATCACCGCTTCGCCTTCCTTCAGCGGTATGGGCCGATTGTCGACAATTTTGACGACGCGCTCATCCGAAGAATACAGCTTAAGGTCCTTGGGCCGGACGGGCTCAACCACCCCGTCGGAGTAATAAACGGTGGCGGTTACCGTCATCGGTCCGCTGAGCGCTTCCGCCGAATCCGGCAGTACCAGATCCAGCCGGTCCGCGGTAAGGCGGGTCACCTTCAGATTGTCGAAGGAAACGGAAGCCTGATCCGCCTGGAAGCCTACCTTCCCCCGTTCCAAAAGCCCGCTGTCCAGCGTGGCGTCCATCAGCAGGGCGAACTCCGCTTCGTCCTTGGCCTTGATGTATTCCTTGACATTATCGCCGAACACCCGCACTTTCAGCGTGTAGTCCTTGCCGAGCGCAAGCGGCTGCCAGGTCCCGCTCTCCGGGACGTTCCATTGGTTGTCCGGGTTTCGGTAGGCCAGTTCGTAAGCGCCGTTTTGCCTTACGGCCATTTGATTGTACGGCGCCTTGCCGTTCGCGGGAACGCGGAACATCAGCGCCGCCCAGCGCGCCGGATTCAGCACGCTTTCAAACCGGACATCCGCTTCCACCGTGTAGTTGTCGGCTTGCACGGGCGCGGTGATCCGCGCTTGCCACCCGGACTTGCTGCCGTCGAAACGCAGTCTTTTGCCGAAGGGTGCCGGATCCGCCGCCCCACCGCCATACGTGTCCCCCGTCACGGAGGAATACGTGTCCCGGGTCACCGTAAACGCCGGGCTCCCTCCATTGACGTCGGAGATCCAGCCTGGCGGAAGCGTTCCCTCCTCGTACCCTTCGAAGTTCTCCTCCAGCAGCACCGGATTTACCGGGCCGGAAACCGGTGCGGCATCCGAAAGATGCACCACGCCGTACCCGCTCGTATCGTTCCAAAAGCTGGAGGAATTGTAGGCGCTCCAATAGCTCGTTCGCTGTTTCGCCGGATCCGCCGCATCATAACGGTTGGTGACGCCGACTTCGAGGCCGAGCTGTTTCTGAAGCCGGGGGTCCATGCCAAGCATGTCCCACGGAACGGCCAGCTCCGCACTCCAGCCTTCGGGTGTGGTGTGGATCGAGCGCAGCACCTTCTTCTCATCCTTATCCGCATGATTATTCAGCGCCGCACCAAACCGGAACTCCGGCGCGCTTCCGTCTTGCCCGTAAAGCAAACCGATCTGCATATCCTCCGGGGCAAACGGGGAGGACCGATGCAAGGTCGGGTCGAAAAACAGATTAAGGCTGTCCTGATCGAACCAGTATCCGCTGCCCCCGGTGATCACCGTATCGTCCTCGATCCGCACCCCGATATACAAATAAGTGTCGTCCCACAGCAGTCCAAACTGATGGTTGTCGTTCGAAGCCGGGTCGGTGCGAACCGTGAGCGGTTCACTGACGCTCCAAAAAGACTCTTCCAAACGGCCGTCAATGACCGGAGCCGTCCGCGTTCGTACCGCCTCCATCTCCGCCCTGCCCGGTCCCTTCTCCGCGGCCGCGGCCGTAAGGATAGCCGGCCCCATATTTGCCAAACCGGCCAGTAGAGACAGAACCGTGATCAGGTGCAGCAGCTTTTTCGCTTTTTTCATGCGTTAGGTATCCCTCCTAAGAATAGGTTGAAGGATGCGGCAGACTCCCCTCCCGGTCAAGACCACGGGCGAACCATTGGCCTCAGCCCCGCTTCGTTGGGCAGCACAAAAAAACCCGTCCGTCGCTCCGTTAAGCCCGCCCTAAAGGGCCTTTGGCTTTCCGTAGCGAAAAGAGGGTTTTCTCCTGGTCTCTACCCGGTATTCGATTGGGTTTTGCGATAACGGCATGATCACACATTCGCCGCCTGGATCGCAAAGCATTGCCCTACTCGCGCAAGGGGCTGTCTGTCCTCATCCCACGATACCTACACTTTAAAGCGGAATTATTTTCACCGTATCTGATCCAAGTAAAGGGATTGTAAATCACGGGAATTAATTTTTCGTCTCCTCGCCCGGAAAGTTTCAGTTCAGGAACCTCCGGTCATTTGCAGCGCCTCCTTAATTTGGGGAATGGACAATCCTGCCGCTTTTTTCTCACGGATCCAATGAATTCGGGCAATCGTCTCCTCCCGTTTGTATCGGCGCGTTAAGTTCTCCTCCGCCTGCTCGTAGGGAAGCAAACCTTCTTCAGTGTAAAATTTGAGCGTGCTGTAGCGGGATTCCGTCAACCTGACTAATTCTCCGATAGATACGTATTCTGACGCCAGAATCGCCTCCATCGATCGTTGTCTCGACATCTAGGGTTCTCTCCTCTAAATAGAGCGCTTGGGAAGCAGGCGTACGCCATGAATGGGAACTCTGCCGTAAATAGCCTGCGGGACCGCCTCATACTCCACATTATCGATTTTCAGTGTCGGAATCGGCCCCGTCCTTAGGATGGTGTACGAATGGCCGTTGGATTCCAGCCGTCTCGTCACATCGTTCAGCCTTTCCTGGGGATTGGAGAACCAGGCCTCCGTTTCGATAAACACCGATTGCGCCCGCTCCATGATCGGGAATATGAAGTTTACCCCGCTGCCCACCGGGGTTTTAACAAACTGCGTTTTCGCCCGAAGTAAGCGCTTGACCGCCAATTCCCAGCCGTGCCGGATGCGAATCGGATACACTTGCCGGGCAAGCGGGTTATTTTTATGCAGTTCATTCATGCGGACAGCAACCCGTTCCAACTCGTTTCTCGAAAAAAGATCATGCATGCATCCGCTTTCCCGGAGCAGCCACAACATACAGATCGTCTTCTCATCGACCGCTCCCTCCTCGAGAATCTCCGCCCGACAGCGCTCGGTAATTCTCGGGTACATCTGCATGTGACACCGGTATTCTTTGATGGAAAGTCCCGCCGAATGAAAATAAAGATCGCACCCCATCAGATGCGGAATTTCTTCCAACAGCCCGATTTGAAGTAACGATGCGGAGACGACCGTCTCCAATCGGCTAAGTTTTCTTTTGGACAGCCTTGAAGCTCTTTTTAACCACGCGCCCAGGCTTCCTCTTTTATTCGCAAAATTAGAATCCTGAAAAAACACTTCCCGGTAAGGAACAGATGAAAAAGTGGCCTGAATCTCCTTACTCACACCAAGCTGATCTTCGGGCCCCGTCATGAACCCTTCCATATAAGCTTCCAAAATCACCGCCGCCGCCATGCAGCGCAGCGCGACTTTCTTGGCTGTGGTCATATGCCGGCTTCGCTGCGCATTTAGCGAAATCATGGAGAACTCCTGAACCAGACTAAAATCGTGCATGGACCTGACCTCCCTTTTTTGCGATTAGGGCATGCTAATTACTCAACTTTTCACTACTTACTACTTACTACTTACTACTTATGATATTCGAATCTAATCAGGCCCGCAACACTTGCATATAAAAAAGACAACAGCTCTTCCGCCATTGTCTTCGTCCGCCATTTAAATAACGCCCCCGAACTCCCGTTTGATGTTCTCATAATGTCTGCCCAAATCGGAAAGGCCGATGGCTCTAAGCTGCTCGATCACTTGGCTCACCAAAACCTCATTCCTCTTTGGCGAATTCCTGCAAATCTGCAGGCTTTTTTCTTCCGTTCGCCCTTAATTTAAAAATTCCTGCAAATCTGCAGGTTTTTTGGGCAAAATCTTCCCCCTTCGAAAAAATCTCAATAAATTCCTGCAGATTTGCATCAATTTCTCATATGGCCCCTTCAATCGCTGAAAATTCCTGCAGATTTGCATCTTTTTGACTCGGCGGCTCCCGCTCACCTCTGTAAACGGACAAACAAGCGAACCCGAGAAACGCCATCCTCCCGGAAAAAAGAAAATAACGCCCCCAAAAAGGCGTTATTCACGAAGAACAAATGGTGCTCTGCCCTGCCCGGGCCCCGAGCGTTATCGTGCGCGTTAGACCGGTTTATTCTTTAGTCCGGTTTATTCGTTAGACCGGTTCATTCATGTCCGGTCGTCCGGCGACGTCGTGCCCGAGTCCTGCGCTTCCGGCTACTGCGTCCGCCCCAGCACCCCGGGCTTCGGCGTAACCCCGAACGCCCAGGCCAAGTCCCGGAGCTGCGCTTCCGTAATTCGCTGCTTGATCTCATGCGGAGCGATCAGCATGTAGATCTGCGCCGCTTTCTCTACCGTTTCGATCAGGCCGAAGGCTTCATCCATCGTGTTGCCGGCGCCGTAAATGCCGTGCTGGGGCCAAATGACCACGCGGCTGGTGCGCATTTTTTCGGCCGTCGCGCGACCGATTTCGGCGGTGCCCGGCACGATCCACGGCACAATGCTGACGCCGTCCGGAAAGACGACCAGACATTCCGTGCACATCTCCCACAGCGTTTTGGTAAAGGCATTCTCGTCAAGGTCATGGATAAAAGTCATCGCTATCACATTTGTCGCATGGGTGTGGAGAATTACGCGATGGCCCGGGTCCGCCTGAAGCCGCTCGATATGACTCATAAAATGAGCGGCCAGTTCGCTGGTGGGCACAGCGCCGTCTTTAAAGCCCCAGAGCAGTTCCAACCGCTCGCCGTCCGCCGATACGCGAATCACGCCAAGGTTCGCTTCCGGATCATCGCCGACATTTTTAAAGTATTTTCCCGATCCCGTCACGATGAAGTACCTGCCGGCCAAGGCATCCACCGGAAAAGCAGGCTCGATCACCCGCAGTACACGATGAATATCGATGTATTTCGCGACCTCGGCCTCATTCAGCAAATAGCTGACGTTTCCGCCATTCCGTTCGTCCCATCCGTATTTCCACATATTGGATGTTACCTCGGACATCTCCCGGATAAAAGGCGCTTCCCCCGACCCGATATAATTTAGCGATTCCGTGACATAAGCCGTCATGACCATCCAATCCCCTTTATAAAAATTCGCTATAATGGCTAACTATGAATGCCTTAAATGTAAAAATCCCAAGTCCCTATCTTTTCAAAAGAACATCCCGCTCATACGCCTGGACTTCCGAAAGCCATTGCTCGCGTACGGGGACGCCGGATCTAGCGCAGTAGTAATCCCAGACCGCTCCGAACGGATAGGATTTGAACTCTTCGGTCAGCGCGAGCCGCGTCGTGTAATCCTTGTCGAGCTCCGCCGCCTTCAACCGCTCGACCGGCTCCAGCATGGCCCGGAGCAGCGCCTTGATCGTGTTGCGCGTCCCGATCACCCAGGCGGCCACATGGTTAATGCTGCCGTCAAAGAAATCGAGGCCGACGTGGGTTCGCGGCAACAGCTCGCCCCGCACCAGTTCCCGGGCGATCTCGAGCAGCTCATCGTCCATGACGACGACATGGTCGCTGTCCCAGCGGACCGGACGGCTGACATGCAGGAGAAGCTGGTCCACGAACATAAGAACCGACGAAATTTTGTTGGATATCACTTCGGTCGGGTGAAAATGCCCCGCGTCCAGACAGAGCGCTTTTCCCGCGGACATCGCGTATCCCATGTAGAACTCGTGCGAACCCACGACGTAACTCTCCGATCCGATCCCGAACAGTTTGCTTTCGACCGCATCGATATTGTAGCGGGGATCGATAGCCTCCCGGAAAATCTCATCCAGCGCTTCCTTCAGCCTTCTGCGCGGTGACAGCCGGTCCACCGGCGTGTCCTTGTAACCGTCCGGAATCCAGAAATTCGTCACGCAAGTCTGCCCGAGTTCCTTGCCGAAATATTCCGCGATCCGGCGCGACGCTTGGCCATGGGCGATCCAGAAATCGCGGATTTTCCGGTCCGGATGGCTCAGCGTAAATCCGTCCTCCGCCTTGGGATGCGAGAAACAGGTCGGGTTGAAGTCCAATCCGAGCCCCTGCTCCCGCGCCCAGTCCACCCAGCTTTGGAAATGTCTCGGCTCAAGCTGATCCAGGTCCACCTTTTCTTCGGTATCCGCGTAGATGGCGTGCAGGTTCACTTTATGTTTCCCCGGGATCAACGAGAGCGCTTTTTCCAGGTCCTGACGTAGCTCGCTGGGAGTCCCGGCCCGCCCGGGATAACTGCCGGTTACCGCGATGCCGCCGCTTAATGCTTTATCCCGAAATAGAAACCCGCGAACATCATCCCCCTGCCAGCAGTGCAAGGAAATTTTGATATCCGCAAGCTGGGTCAGCACCTGGTCGACATCAATCCCGTGCTGGCTATAGAGATCTTTGGCATACTCGTAATTTTCGACGATTTTGGCATCCATCTGGTTCGCTCCTTTTCACATGAGATTCAAATTCCTTCCAACCGCCGCTAAAACACCGGGCTGGTTTTCACTCGTTCCCACCGCTCCAGCAACTGCTTCCGATTCTCGACGGGTCGCGGCGTATATCGGGTAATCGGAAACGATCCGGCGATGGTTTCCCGTGCATTCCTGACGTCATACAGACATCCGCAAGCAATCATTTGCACGGCGAGATTGCCGATGGCGGTGGATTCGGAAGGCCCGGCAAACACCGGTTTCCCCAACAAATCCGCGGTTAATTGGTTGAGCAGCACGTTATTGGACCCGCCTCCCACGATATGAAGAACTTCGAACGCGCCGCCCGTCAATCGCTCCAGCTCTTCCATCGCATCGCAGTACGTAAGCGCCAGGCTTTCAAAGATACATCGCGCCACTTCCCCTACCGTCGCGGGTAGCTGCTGCCCCGTCTCCCGGCAAAAGCTGCGGATTTCTTCGATCATATCGGCCGGGTTCAAAAAACGCGGATGATTGCAGGCAACCAGGCTTTGGAAAGGAGGAGCCTCTTCCGCCCATTGCACCAACTCCGCAAAACTGCAGTCTATCGCCGAAACCCTGCGGGTTTCCTGGATCATCCACAGCCCCATAATGTTTTTCAGAAACCGAAAAGTTCCGTAAGCTCCCCGTTCATTCGTATAATTGCAGCTCATGGCGGACCCGGTATTTAGCGGCTCCGCCAACTCCGTCCCAAGGAGAGACCAGGTTCCGCTGCTGAGATACGCCCACGGCCTATCGCCGGCCGCCGGGACCCCGACGACGGCGGAAGCCGTGTCATGGGTCGGCACCACGACCAGTTCGCACTCCGGGAGATCATAAGCTTCCTTCAATTCGGCGAGAAGGGGCCCTAGTTTTATCCCCGGCTCCGTCAGCTCCGCGAACTGCGCCCGGTCTAGCCCGAGAATGCCTAGCAGTTCCGGGTCGAACTCTCCATCCTGCAAATTCAGCAATTGGGTGGTGGACGCATTTGTCAGCTCGTTGATTTGTCTCCCCGTCAAGCGGAAATACAAATAATCCGGAACGAGGAGAATGGCATCGGTCCGCTTCAACTGTTCGGGATCATGAACAAAAAGCTGGTACAACGTGTTGAACGACAGCTCCTGAATCCCGGTTTTGCGGTACACCGCCTCCCGCGGTATCACCCGGTGGAAATTATCGGGCGCGCCATTTGTCCGTGAATCCCTGTAAGCATATACTTCGTGAATCCGCTTCCCCGTCCGGTCCAGCAGAACATAATCCACGGCCCAGGTATCGATGCCGAGCGTGCAGTGCCCGATTCCCCCCCGCTTGGCTAAGACAAGACCGGCCAAAATCTCTTCAAGCAAATGATCGATATCCCAAAAATCATGGCCCTCTACCCTGTGAAACCGGTTGTCGAACCGGTATAGCTCCCTGATCACCATCTGTCCGGCAATCAAGGCGCCGTGCACCAGCCTCCCGCTGGAAGCCCCGATATCCACCGCGATATGATTTAACATAAGTTCTTCCCCTTATGGTCAAATAAAGTGAAGGATTTTCCTTCATCCTAATCGCTAAATTTCCGATTGTCAATGAAATTATGTTTGTTTATATGTTTTTATTTTTGTTTATTATTTGTTTTAGGTTGATTTCGTTTCGATTTGACGATTAAATCAAGAACAAAACAACATACTGGAGTGTGGCGGCCTCCCGACCCGGAGACCGCCGTTTTCCCGCCTACGGTTCGGTTCAACCTGAAACCAGCACGGCATAAACGATACCCGGACCATGCACGCCGATGGTGAGATCGTTCTCGATATCCGCGGAACGGCTCGGCCCCGAGATAAAATGAATGCCGGCCGGCAATCCTTCCCGCCCGGTCCGGTCGAACGCCGTCAGCACCTCGCCCAGTCTGGTAACCAGCGAAGCGATCGGGATGACGGCAAAAAGGACCGCCGGCAAAAGGCTGACCGATCGGCCCTTGTCGGGGCCGGAAAGTATGGCGATGGACCCGGTGTAAGCCACCGCGTAATCCGCCATGATGATGCCGATATCCGCTTCGGCGGCGCGCGCCTTCCAGTCCTCGGACGCCTCCCGGTTCCAATTCCATACTTGCACTTTTGCCTCCGGCAGTGAGGACTCCAACCCCAGGTCCGCCAATGCCGGCCGGTCATGCCTTAGAATTCGCTTGGCCTGCAGCTCCAGCGCCTTTTCCGTCATGAACCGGCCCGCTTCCTGCAAGCTGTCCGCCCGAATCACATAACCCCCGGCCTCCTCAAAGTTCCGCGTAAACCTTTGAAGATTATCGTCCTCCGAGCCATCGTAAGAGTTCCAGAAGTCGGGCGCTCCCCGGTACGGCTGCCGCGGTTTTTGCGTCAAACGCGGACGCCGCAGCCTTGAAGCGATCTTGCCCAGAAATTCCTCCTGCTTAGCTCTCGAGCGTTGATCCAGATGATCCAGCCACTCCCGGTGATCTTCCGCCATGTTCCTCACCTCCCGCGCTCTTCTCTCGGCTGCCGATCCGTTTTCGCATCCGCTCCGCGATTTCCGGCGGCAGTTCCTGCAGCCCTTGCCGCAGCTCGGCCTCCAACGTTTGATAACGTTCCCGGAACGGTTCGGCGGCCAGGCCCGGCGCCACTCTGTAGCGGTTCCAGCCTTTCAGCGGCCCCAGTTTCAGGGTGATCCCGCCGTTTCGCACGATCAACTTCTGTCCAAGCCTCCCCAGCCTCAAAAACCCGTGATAGCGTTTGGAGCGGGACATCAGCGAGCCGTACGCTTTCATTCCGATCGTCTCGCGCGCATCGCCGTATCCCCGCTCGACCTTTCTCCGCCGCAGCGAGACGAGCATATCATGCAGCGGGATCTTGACCGGGCAGGCCTCGTAGCATGCCCCGCACAAGCTGGAAGCGCCCGCGATATCGTCCCACTCCGCGACGTTCTTGTTCAACGCCGGGGTGAGCACGGCCCCGATCGGCCCGCTGTAAGTACCGCCGTAGGCGTGGCCCCCGATATGGCGGTACACGGGGCAAGCGTTCAGGCACGCTCCGCACCGGATGCAATTCAGCAGCTCCTGGAATTCGGGATCGCCCAACTGCAAGGATCTCCCGTTGTCGAGAACGATGACATGCATCTCCTCCGGGCCATCCGCGTCTCCGGAACGCTTCGGCCCCGTAATTCCCGACATGTAGACCGTCAATTTCTGTCCGGTCGCCGAACGGGGAAGCAGCGTCGCCATCACTTCGAGATCGCTCCATGAGGGGATGATCCGCTCCATGCCCATGAACGAGATCTGCGTCTTCGGCAGGGTGGTGACCATGCGGGCATTCCCCTCATTTTCGAACAGAACGATCGAGCCGGTTTCCGCAATCGCAAAATTGCAGCCCGTGACGCCGATGTCGGCGGCCAGAAACTTTTCGCGCAGTTTTTTCCGGACATACCCCGCCAGTATCGTCGTTTCGGGAGCAAGCCGTTCGCCGGCGTCCTCGGACAGCAGGTCCGCGATCTGATAGCGGTTTTTGTGAATCGCCGGAATAATGATGTGGGACGGCGTTTCCCCGGCCCGTTGAATAATATATTCGCCCAAATCCGTTTCAACCGCCTCGATGCCCGCCGACTCCAAAGCCCGATTCAGGTGAATCTCCTCCGTCACCATCGACTTGGATTTTACGACTGTCGCCGCCGCATGTTTGGAAGCGATTTCAAGAGCGAGTGAAACGGCTTCCTCCGCTGTATCGGCAAAATGGACATGCACGCCGTTCGCCCGGGCCTGGTCCGCAAACAGGCCGAGATAGTAATCCAGATGGGCGATTGTATGCAGCCGGATCTGCCTGCCCCGCTCCCGCCATTCGTCCCAATTCCCGTGTTCCTCGGCCGCTTTCCGCTTGCCGCTGCGAAGCCGTTCCGTCGTAAAGCGGACCGCCTTCCGCAAAAAATCGTCGTTCAAGGCGAGGCCGGCCCGCTCCTGTACGGTTCGCTCGCTACTCTTCCCTGCGCTCATGCCAGCTCCACCCCTTCATAGAGCAGTTCCGCCAGGTGCATCACCCGAACCGGCTCGTTCCGGTAACGCAAGTGACCGGCGATGTTCATCAGGCAGGCCATATCCAGCCCGACCAAGACTTCGGCTTCGGTCTCCCTGAGATGATCGACCTTTTCCGCAACCATCGCGCCGGAAATATCCGGCATCTTTACGGCAAAGGTTCCTCCAAATCCGCAGCAGTCCTCGGCAAAAGGGAGCGGAACGAACTCCAACTCCTTGACGTGACGCAGCAGCTCCATCGGTTCATCCTTCACACCCAGCAGCCGGCTGCCGTGGCAGGACGGATGATACGTGATTTTGTGGGGAAACCGGGCGCCTACATCGGTAATGCCCAGCACCCGAACCAGAAATTGCGTGAATTCGAACGTTTTGTGCCGGAGTTGACGCGCTTGTTCCCGCCACTCGGGCTCGTCTTTGAACAACTCTTCGTAATGATGAAGCATATACGTGCAAGAACCCGAAGGCGAAACGACGAAGTCGCTGTCCGCAAAAGCGGCGAGGATCGTCCTCGCGGCGGCTTTCGCTTCCGCCCAGTAACCGCTGTTATAGGCCGGCTGCCCGCAGCAGGTCTGGAGCTTGGGGAAATCCAGCAGGATCCCGTACCTGGCCAAGAGACGCATCATCGTTTCCCCGACCCGGGGATATACCGCATCGCTGACACAGGTAATAAACATGGACACCTTCAACCCGTTCACCCTCTTTCCCATGTAAAAGTTTGCGATGGCCCGCCTTCTTTAGACTCAGGCCCTCTTGACGGTGAGCCCGGCTGCGCCGAGGGATTCCACGATATCCGGCGTCAGGCTGGAATCGCTGATCACCGTGTCCACACTGGACAAATCCGCCACCTGCGTAAAAGCCTGCACGCCGAACTTGCTGGAATCCGCCAGCAGAATTTTTTGCTCCGCCATGCCCATCATCTGCTGCTTAAGCCGGGCCTGCAGTTCGCCGGATTCGCTGATGCCGCGTTCGAGGTGCACCCCTTTGCAGGAGAAAAACAGCTTGTCGACATGGAAGGACTCCAGCGACTTTTCGGCGAGCGGCCCGACAAACGACAGCGAACGGGGGGACAGCCGTCCCCCGACGGAGATGACCTCCACCTTCTCCTTGGTGCTCAGTTCCGTGACGACCTTGATGGAATTGGTCAGGACCGTCATCGGGATATCCGGCATGATTTTCGCCATATACCAGGCGGAGGTGCTGGCGTCCAGCAAAATGCGGTCATGCGGCCGAACCAGCTTGACCGCTTCCTCGGCGATGCGTTTCTTCTCCTCCGACCGGGTAACTTCCCTTTCGAAGTAGGGGACCTCGAGCTGGGCTTCCTTTACGCTAACCGCTCCGCCGTGGGATCTTTTGAGCCGTCCCGCCTGCTCCAGCCGATCCAGGTCTCTTCGGATCGTTTCCTCCGTGACGGAGCAAAGCTCGCTTAACTCGGTGACCCGGATACTTCCCCTTTCATTCACAAGCTGAACGATTTTTTCGTAACGCTCTGCAACCAGCATCTGACATCCTCTTTTCGATACGGATTTGATGAAACCACGTGCGTTGTTCCAATCATGAAATAAATTATAACGTATGCGGCCGGAACCCATCAAAAGCTTTAGCGGGTAAACGCCGCCGGAACCCCGCCGTCGATCGTCAGCATGCAGCCTGTCGTTTTGCCCGCCCTGGAGGAGGCGAAGAAAGCGATCCCTTCCGCGATATCCCGCGGATAAATGTTGACCTGCAAGGTCGTCCGCTTGCGGTAATATTCCTCGAGCTGGTCAGGCTCGATGCCGTAGGCCGCCGCCCGCTCCTCGCGCCAGCTGGAATTCCAAATCGCCGAGCCTTGCAGGATCGCATCGGGCAGCACGGTGTTCACCCGGATGCCGTACTCCCCGCCTTCCGCAGCGATGCAGCGGGCCAGATGGGCTTCCAGCGCTTTGGCGGAGCTGTAAGCGGAGGCGTTCTTGCCGGCGTAGACCGAATTTTTCGAACCGACGAACACCATGCTTCCCCCCAGGCCCTGACGCTTCATCGTTTTGAAAGCCTCCCGGGCCACGAGAAAATACCCGGTGCCGAGCACGTTCAGGTTGAGGTTCCACTCCTTCAGCGACGTTTCTTCAAACGGGCTTGAAGTCGCCAATCCGGCGTTGTTCACTAAAATATCGACGCCTCCGTAATTCAGCGAAGCCTCGAGAAAGGCGGTCCGAACCTCCTCTTCGCGGGTCACGTCCATGCGGAGGGCCAGCGCGCGCATTTCCCCGTACTTGGCATTGATCTCCTCCGCGACTTTACGGGCCCCTTCCAGGTTCAAATCCGCCAGAACGACATGCGCTCCTTCGCCTGCCAAACGGCGGGCGGTCTCGCTGCCGATGCCGCCGGCACCGCCGGTAATAAAGGCGACCTGCCGGGAAAATTCCGCTTCGGGCGGGGCCAGAGAAAGCTTGTAGAGCTCCAGAGGCCAGTACTCCACGTTGTACGACTCGCTCTCGCTCAAGGAGACGAAGCGGCCGAGCGCCGTGGCTCCCCGCATGACCGCGATCGCCCGATGGTACAGCGCCCCGCTCACCTTGGAGTTCGCCCAGCTCTTACCGGTGTTGATCATGCCCAGGCCGGGAATCAGAATGACCCGCGGCGCAGGCTCGAACATGACATCACCGGGCGCCTTATTCCGCTCGAAGTAGGCTTTGTATTGTTCTTTGTATTGACCGACCCCTGCTTCGATCTTGCTTAAGAGCCCGCTCACATCCTCCGCGTTTGGATTCCAGTCGATGAACAGCGGCGTCACCTTGGTATGAACGAGATGATCGGGGCAGGCGGCTCCGACTTGCGATAGGGTCAAGGCATCCCGGGCGCCGACGAATTGCAGCACATCTTCTTCGTCATCGAAAGTAAGAATCATGCTGCGCCCATCGCTGACGAATCCCCGTATAGCCGGCAGCACTTGAGCAGCTAGACTGCGACGGTCGTCCGCCGTCAGCGGGGCGTATTTTTCGCCTCCGAACAGGGTCTTCGGATCGATCCGCGCCTCGATATAGGCTTCGGCTTCATTAATGACTTTAATCGTTTGGGCATAGCAGGTTTCGGAGGTATCCCCCCAGGTCACCAAACCGTGCTTCTCCATCAGAACCAGCTCCGCCTTCGGATTGGCCCGTACGCCTTCGGCGATCATTTTCGACAGCTTGAACCCGGGGCGTATATAAGGCACCCATACGAATCGGTCGCCGTAAATCTCTTGGGCGATCTCGCGGCCGTTGTCCGCGCAGCAGATGCTGATAATCGCGTCGGGATGCGTGTGGTCAACATGCGGAAAAGGCAAAAAGGCGTGCAGCAGCGTCTCGATGGAAGCCCGGGGATGCTTGCTGTCGATCATGCACTGCGCCAGGTAGGCCACCATCTCCTCGTCGGACATTTCGCTTCTCTCGAAGAGCGGAGCGATATCCTCCAGTCTCAGGCCCGTAAAATGGCCGGGACCCATGGTGGCCAGGTCGGAGCCGCTGCCTTTGACGTACATGACCTCCACCTCCCGCCCCCTAAAGTCGATGACCCGGGTTTTCGTGGAGGTGTTGCCGCCGCCCCAGTTGCAGACCCGCCGATCCGTCCCGATCAGATTGGAGCGGTAAACGAGTTCGGCCAACCCGTTTTTCTCCGTTGGGGCTTGGGAGGGTTGCCAAAGATTTTGTACCATGATTCGAACCTCCTTTTTTTGTTTGTGTTTGTTTATGATTATAATTCAATTGTTTATTTTTGAATATATGTAATTCGAACAAAAAAACAAAATAAATTCGGCCTATACGGCTGAGGAGCCTAGCCGCCCGCCGACATAGCGCCCTCGTGGCCTAAAACAGCACTGGCGTTTCATTAACCCGAAGGGTCTAATGACCGTAACCGCCTCCCTTAGAAGCCGGGCGGGTGGATAAAGGCTTTTTGAGGCGCTATTTTGTCGAATTCGTCCTTTCGATGAGAAATAGCGGTCATTTGGGGCCTTATTTTAAGGAAAAACGGGCTGAAAACCGATTTTTGGACTCGCACCAGAGAAATAAGGCCCTTTTTAGCCGCTATTTTTCCCGAAAAAGCGAATTTGGGCGAAATAGCAGCCTAAAACGCCGCTATTATAACGGGCGGCAAGTGAGATTGCGGGGTCGGCAACACCATGTCAGGTTTAATGCAACGCCAGTGCTAAAACACCGCTATCTCACAGCGATGAGTCAAGTTCGACAAAATCGCGCCGTTTAAGGTACTTATTCACTGAAAACCCACCGTCGGAGTCTACATCAAATAACGGGAAAATCTCCCGTTAATGTACCGCTCTTGGCTCTTTGGCCGGAATTAGCTGGAAAAGCTCCATCTATTTCGCGGCCCGATTGCCGATATACACAATTTCAGGCGAATTAACGGGAGGTTTTCCAGCTAATTCGCCTCTGCAGCCGCATATTCACCAAATTAACGGGAGGAATTCCCTTTAATTCGAACCAAACCATTAACTTCTTCTTCACGCCGACTTGTTCGGCTTCGGTTGGCGAACGGTGTTTCCGATCAATCTGCCGATCGGTCTGATCGCAATGACTCTGCCCTTTGTCCGGGAATCGTTGGTGGAGGGCAGCAAAAAACGGAAATGCCGCGCTGTTTTTGACCCTGTCTTTGTTTCTGCAGGATGGCCTATCGTTCTCACCGATGACGTCGGCGCTCTCTTTCCTATCCATCGGCGTCGGATTTTTTCTCGGATCGATGCTCGCGCCGCGCGGCGTTAAGAGATGGGGGTTCCGGCTGCTTCCCGCCGGTGCGGCGGTGATGGTGTTTAGATGGGGAAAACCCGCAGTGGACGCATTTCCCCTCGCTCTTTCTTGCGGGAATCGGCCAAGGAATCGTCGGCGCGCCCTTGTTTACCGCCATCCTGTCGCGGGTTGGCCCGAACCACATCGGCGCCGCCTCCGGCATGCTCAGCAGGATGATGCAAACGGCCAATGTATTGGGCGTCGCGCTCATCGGTACGCTCTACTTCGCCGTGCTCGAGTCGAGCGGCGGGGCTTATCATACGGCCATGTATGCGGCTTTGGCCTGTATCCTGGGGGCGGCGCTGCTAACCTTCATCCAGCTCTTGCTGCTGTCCAAAGCGAAAAAGCCCCCGCCTCAACCCCCTCCACTTAAGCCGGAACCGTGTTGAAATAACGAGAGCCGCCCAGGAACAACCGATATGTAATGGTTGCTCTAGGCGGCCCTTTCCCGTTGATTAGGTTAACGAAAGCCAAGCCCGTTCATTTTTCCAGGTGACTTGAACCGGGGTTTCAAATAGAGCCGTTAACCGCTCGCTCGTAAGAACCTCCGTCGTTCTTCCGCTGGCAAACACGGTTCCCTTCCGAAGCAGCAAGGAATGGGTAAATTCCGGCAAAATTTCCTCCACATGATGTGTGACATATAAAAGCGTGGGCGCTTCTTTTTCCTTCATCAAGTTAGCGATGCTCTGCAGCAGGGATTCCCGGGACAGGAGGTCCAGTCCGTTGCATGCTTCGTCCAGGATCAGCAGTTCGGGGGAAGCCATCAGCGCGCGGGCGATCAACAGCTTCTGCTTTTCCCCTTGAGAACAGGTCTGGTATTGGCGGTCGACCAGGTGTCCGCAGCCCAGCGTCTCCATCAGGTGGACGGCTTTTTGAATGTGTTCGTCCGTAGGTTTCTCGAACAAGCCGATGGAAGCATGAAGCCCGCTGATGACCAAATGCTGCGTCTGTTCATTGGGATGAATCCGTTCTTGAAAAGACGAGCTGACCCAGCCGATCCGCCGCCGCATTTCCCGCAGATCCACCGTTCCATAACGTTCGCCCAACACGGAAATCTGCCCCCCCGTCGGCCAGATATATCCCGTAATCATATTCAATAACGTTGTCTTCCCCGAACCGTTAAGGCCTAGGATAGCCCAATGTTCGCCTTTGGAGATCGTCCAGTTGACATCCTTCAGAATGACCTTCTCTTCGCGTTTCCAATAAACATCTTTCACTTCAACAATATTTGACATCCCCTGTTCTCCTCCTCATCGTCTGGGTTACAACCACCTATTCATCATATCATCTGCTGTTTAATGGCAACTGATGGATTATAACTCCGCCATGGTGCCCTCCAAAATTTTCAGGGTCCATGATACGGCAACATCCGGATTCATGCCGCGGATCGCCTCATATAATTGCTCATGGCTATGGGATTGCGGATCATGCGAACTGTACTCTTGGTTTAGTTTACTCATGGCATCGCTTAATACGTGCGAAAACGTACGGAACATATCGATGATGACGCCGTTCTTGCTGGCGATCGCGATGGACAAATGAAACTCGATATCCGACTTCACGTAAAGGTCGCGATTGTTTTGCTGCAGGGCTAAACTGCGTGTGTCCAGGTGTTGGCGCATGTTCCGCAGATCCTCATCTTCGCGGCGAAGGGCGGCCAGCCTGGAAATTTCGACTTCCAGCATCTTCCTCGCCTCGAACACTTCCATAAGTTCCGCCCGATGCAGACGATGAACCAGCGGTTCCTGAATTACGGGAGCGCTCTTCAAATATGTGCCGTATCCTTGTTTCTTCTCCAGCAAACCGGCGTGCACCAGCACCCGGATCGCCTCCCGGATCGTGGAACGGCCGACGCCAAACAGCTCCATCAGTTCAGGCTCTATAGGCAATTTATCTCCGGGACGAATTTCGCCGCTGGATATTTTATGCTGTAACTGATTGACGACCTCGTCCACCAGCTTAGGCTGGTTCAAGGCTTTAAACGACAGCTTCCCATTCATCTGATCATCTCCTGTTTTCAGAAGTTTAGCATATCCTGACTTCGCCGACAAGAACAAACCGGCGCTTTGCCGCCTTTTCACCCTACGCCAAGGGCCGTTCCAAGCGGATGACTCTGCTCGGAACGGCCCCTTTTTGCCTTTTATTCATTTTATCAAGATGATGCCGGCGCTTCCTGTCGTCCCGGTTTCCCCGTCCGAATGGACAGGAAGAAGCAAAGCAGCAGAACCACAAACGCAAGCATATACGGATAATTGATATCGAAATCGAACAAAAATCCGGCCACGATCGGGCCGACGATATTGCCCAAACTGGTGAAGGCCGAGTTGAGGCCGGCGACATAGCCTTGCTGATCTTCGGCTACCATGGACATTTGCGTACTGATGGCCGGACGCAGGATGTCGATCGCGAGAAAGATAATGAACGTGACCGCAAAGATCAGCCAGAATTTGTGTACAAACAGCGTCAGAAGAATAAACACGCCCGCAAAAAGAAGGCAAACGGAAATGACCCGCTTCTCCCCGAAACGCTTCAGAATCCAGCTAAAGCCGGTGGCTTGAATCACCGCGCCCGATATGGAGCCGAACGTGATAATAAACGCGATATCCTGCGGCCCGAATCCGAACTTGTGATCGACGAACAACCCGAAGACGGTCTCAAAGTTGGCCAAGCCGAAAGACATGACAAATACGATGATCAAGCTGAAAAAGTAAGGCTCCCGATACGCATACCGCAGCTGTGTCAAAAGGCCTCTCGGCTTTTTATCCACTGCCGGTGATTTCGAACTTTCCCGCTTAACCGGCTTGGATTCGGGAAGGATCAACAAGTTGATTAAAGCCGCAAGCACGCCGGCGACCGCCGCAAAATAAAACGGAACCCGCAGCCCCAACTCGGCGACATACCCGCCAAGGCCCGGACCGATAATAAATCCCGTCGTGATGGACGCGTTGATAAATCCCATCCCCGCGGCCCGCTCCTCATTGGTCGTGATATCCGCCGCATAAGCCATAACGGCCGGCATAATCATGGCCGCGCTGATGCCGCCGAGCATTCTGGACACAAACAGCAGTACCGTCGAGCTCGTGAAGCCGAACAATGCTTCCGAGAAGGCAAACAGGAGCATGCCGAACACGATCAGTCTTTTCCGTCCGAATAAATCGGCCAAACGGCCGGCCACCGGCGAGAACAAGAACTGGGTGAGCGAAAAGGCCGCCACCAGCATACCGACAATTCCCCCGGTAATGCCTAAACTTTCGATGAACTTCGGCATAATCGGTATGACAAGACCGATTCCCGTAAACACAAGAAACAGATTGAGCATCAGGATCAGTATAGCTCCCCGACTTTTAAGTAATAGTGCCATTTCTCTAACTCTCCTCCAAAAAAACGGAATACTGAATTTTTATTCTATATCTTTGTAAAAAAATTAGCCTGACGGCTAAACAATCCCATGCAAAAAAACATCCATCGCCAAACGGTAGGTCTCCAGCGCTCGCTCGCGGTCCATCCTTAGCGTATGTTGGTTCAAACCGATGATCAAGCTGTCCAGAATGATGGCCAGTCCGGTGACATCCCTGCTCCTGAACTCCCCGTTATCGATGCCCCGCTGCAGCAGCTGCTCATTAAAGGCGATGTAGCCTTTGACCATGTCGTTCATGCGTTCCTCAATGTCCGAAGCTTTCTCCGCGTTTGTGTAGAATTCATCAATCGCCTTGGTCAACGGATGGTTAAATTGATCGTTAGCCAAATGCTCGGCCATGCCGTACAGTTTTTCGATCGTGGTCGGATAGAGCGGTTCCTTGGCCAGCCAATTCTCTTCCCACTCCCTGTTCCATTCCTCGATCAAATGCAAAAACAAGCCTTCCTTGCTTTTGAAATGATAATAAATATTGCCGGCGCTGCACCCGGTGGCTTTCACGATATCCTCGATGGATGTAGCCTTGTAGCCTCTTTGAACGAATAAATCTTTGGCCGCATCGGCGATCCGCTTCTTGGTCTGCTCGGTCTGCTGTTTCTTTTTGTTCACCCGCTCACCCCTTTCTAAAGCAGTTGATGAAGACCCTGGGCATTAAGCGTCGCTCAGTAAAACAATAATACTGAACGTTTCTTCAGTATTATACGGGATAAAAAAAGATTTCGCAATTTTTCTTAACCGTGCCATCAAGTAGCCAGGCTCGTCCCGGGCAGGCCTCCATAGCTTCCCGCAAGCTAGCGCCCCTTCAGACAACCATTGAATACATAGAATTCCTGCAGATTTGCACTTCTGGGCCAAACACCTTATCGCATTCGGCGGAGCCCGTTTCCCTTTTGAAAGCTAGACAGGTGAATAGTGACAGAAGCCTTTTACGCCGCCATTTTGTCGAATCCGGCTTAGCACTGCGAAATAGCGGCTTTTTAGCCACTGGTGTTGCATTAAAACTAACATGGTGCTGCCGACCCCGCAATCTCACTTGCCGCCCGTTATAATAGCGGCGTTTTGGGCTGCTATTTCGACCCCATTTGCGTTTTCGGGAAAAATAGCGGCCAAAAAGGGCCTTATTTCTCTGGTGCGAGTCCAAAAATCGGTTTTCGGCCTGCTTTTCCCTAAAATAAGGCCCCAAAAGACCGCTATTTCTCACAAAAAGGACGAATTCGACAAAATAACGCCTCAAAAAGCCCTTATCCACCCGCCCGGCTTCTAAGGGAGATGACGTAAAATAGTTTGTGTACCAAGTTTTGGAGTCTATCCAAAACATAAAAAAGTAGAGTATTCTCAGGGTTACGACGCCACTAAGAAGGGACTCTACTCAATGACTATGATACCAGAAAATCAACTCACAAACCTATTTGAAAATCTTGTCACTCAGT
>NZ_JAIUDG010000020.1:0-121827 GCF_020179875.1 Paenibacillus sp. alder61 | reverse complement strand
AAAAATCATGTTTGGTGGCGATGGCGGAGGGGTTCCACGCGTACCCATCCCGAACACGACCGTTAAGCCCTCCAGCGCCGATGGTACTTGGACCGAAGGGTCCTGGGAGAGTAGGACGCCGCCAAGCAACTGAGAAAGAGCACTACCGTATGATGCGGTAGTGCTTTTTTTGTTTGTTAAAAGCGAAATACCTGCAAATCTGCAGGTATTTCCGAGCGTTATTGCCTCGAAATTCGAAAAAGATGCAAAAGTGCAGGAATTTTCGGCCCGTACGGCCGAATCGGGCTCCTACAGCAAAAAAGCCTGCACATTTGCAGGAATTCAACGCTGCTCACTAAAACCACGTAGCATCTACTTGGCAGGCACGTTGCGACCCGCTTCATTTGTTAGAGTTTAATCATTGTGCTAGAATGGTTAGGTCTTAAAGGTGCAGAGGAATTACGGATGAAGGATGGTAGATCATATGGAGTTAGTTATCGAGAAAGTAAGTACGGCGGCTGAAATTTCAGTATTGGCGGAGTTGGCCTCGGAAATATGGCATGAATATTACGTTAGTATTTTATCCGAGGAACAGATCGATTACATGGTGGACAAGTTCCAATCTACGCCCGCCATTACGGATCAAATCCAAAATCAAGGGTATGAATACTTTTTCTTGAAAGATAAAGGGGAACCTGCCGGTTATATAGGTGTTAAGGAAGAGGAGGGAAAGCTGTTTTTAAGCAAGCTATATGTACGTAAAGAACATCGCGGGAAAGGCTACGCCAGCAAAGGAATGGAATTTCTCGGGGAGGTATGCAAACAACGGGGGCTTGGGCACATTTGGCTTACGGTAAATCGGTATAATGACGACACAATAGCGGTTTACACCAGAAAAGGCTTCAAACCGGTTCGCACACAGGTGGCGGATATCGGAAATGGTTATGTGATGGATGATTACGTGATGGAAAAAGAAATTCAGTTGGCTTAAGTATAAAAATATAAAATAACAGAAGCAACTCCCAGGAAAGGATACAAGCGATGCTATCCATTCTTTGGGAGTTGTTTAGGTTCGTCATTTGTTAGGGAAAATTACCTGCCGAACGATGATGTGGGGTAGACGCGGATTTCGACGACCTCCGCCCGCGGGGAGCCGTTGGTCGACTCCACAATCAGTCTCAGGGAGGATGCCGAGATCGGGTGGTCAAGCCGATGGATGTTTTTCCGTCTCCTGTTGTTTTTGCGGTTAACGATTTCTATGGTCCCCAAGGGCGTGTGGGCTTCGATCCGGTAGTCCTTCACAAGTTCGGGGATGACCTGAAACGGTGTACGATGATGATGGAGGTTGATTAAATCCTCATTGACATCATCCTGGAAGGTCAGATGAATTTCCCGTATTGAAACTTCCTGTTCCCATTGAAGCTCGATCCAAGCGGCCTCTCCCTCCGCCAACGGTTCGGATACCCAACAGTGCGGTCCGCCATAGGGGCGGTTAAACCCGTCAATCACTTTGTCGGGATCAAGAGCGCGGCCAGTCGGCAACCGAAAGCAGAGGGGACGCCGGGAAAAGGGCCCCGCACTCCATTGCTGGACAGGCTGGGGAGGCTGACGATCACCGTATTCGGCGGACACGACGGGGGGCTCTCCTTTTTGGAAACAAAGCACGCCGGTTAAAGGATGCGACGATGTAAACAAGGCAACATGCGGATTAGCTTTAATGACGATAAAAGCGTTGGATGCTTCCTCCGGCGTCCAATCCAGCGGAACTTGAACCCATTCCGGCTCGCCGGGGCGAAGTGGGATCTCAACGTGTTGCACCGCCGTATGAGGAACATAGTTTTCTTTCCTGCCCGTCGTATAGAGTTCCGCAATCAATATGGTGGCTGCGGAACACTCCGTCAAAAGCTGCAAGTCCGTTAAGCGGCCATCAACGGGAACAAGGATCCCGAAATCCGCCTCTAGTAAAATGCGTTCAAAGGGTCCGGAAGGCGCATAGACAGCGAGTGTGGAAGAGGCGCGAACGGCGGCTTGAGAGGCCAGGTCAGCCGGGTCATCCGCCTTCAACCCGATGATCGACGCGTCCTGGCGAAGCAGCATCCGCTGCAGCTCGGCCAGATGGAGCCTCCCCAGTTTCCGCGGCGTTACTGATTTGGTCTCACATAATGCCGCGGCCGTTCCGGCCGCCTCTCCCAAAATGGCGCAGGTGGCCATTACGCGCGTTGTGCCGAATGCAACGTGGGAGGCGCTGATATTCCTTCCTGCAAACAGTAAATTATTGACGTTGACGGAATAAATCGAACGGAAGGGGATATGATAAATGCCATCCGCAAACCAGTGCTTGGAGCCCTGTTCCTCCGCGTAAACGCCGCCGGGAGGATGGAGATCGATCGACCAGCCGCCAAACGCGATGCGGTCCTCGAAAGGCCGCTGAGCCAAAATGTCGTGCTGTGTCAACGTATAATCGCCAATAAATCGGCGGTATTCGCGTTTACCGGGGAGGCTGCCGACCCACTCCAGCGTCAGGTTCTCGGCTGCGAAGTTTCCTGAATTTTTGATGTAATCCCAGATCCCATAGATAACAGCCCAAAGTTCATCCCGGATCCGTTCGTTATCGTGGACCGTATCCAATTCGCCGCCCCATTCGATCCACCAATAAGCACAACCGTTATCGCCGCTGCGAATAATTCGCCGAAGCGGAATGGAGGTTTGCGTAATATCCTTGGCGAACGAAGGGGGGATAAAGCGAACCGGTTCACCGGCGTCCTTCGTATAGAACAGCAGCGTACTGCCCAAGGTGATCGTATCCGCCTTTTCCGGCGCCCACGGTTCACCGAACTCGGACGTGGACTCCCGGCCGATTCGGTACTTGGCCCCGGCTAGCGCACCAACCAGCCCATCCCCGGTACAATCGAGAAACAAACGGCTGCGAAACTCAATTTTTCGTTCGGAGCCCATCATCCAGCCCGTCACACTCTGAATGTTCCGGTCCTCCTCCGGCCCTTCGGCATGCACCTCATGAACGTCCGTATTCAAGTACAGCGAAAGATGAGGCTCCGCCTTCACGGCCTCCAGAAGTGTAAGATCCCACAGGTATGGATTGCCCTCCATGTTCCGGAACTGATTTTCGAGGAACAGTTCCCCCATGATGCCCGTTTCCCGGGCATACCGGTTGACTCCGTGTCCGGTCGCGCCGCAAACCCACACTCTCACTTCACTGCTGGAATTTCCCCCTAAAACCGGTCGATTATGAACCAACGCTACGCTCTTCCCCAGCCTGGCCGCGGCAATGGCGGCACATATACCGGCAAGGCCGCCACCGACTACGGTGATATCCGAGGTGACAGTCTCATTTTTCATGGCGAACAACTCCTTTTTTACGATCGATCACCGCTGTATGACAATAGTTAATTGTCTTTAATTTCATAGTAATAAATTGTGTTTACTATAAAAATGGCTTAAATTACAATAAACATATCCAAAATTTCAAAAAGGGGTGAAATGGAAGGTGGGGCAAGGAGGCGCATCCGTTTCAATTACGGGCTACCGTTACTGGGATTTCAAGCGTCAGTTTGCTTTGGAGCAGGATCGGAATGAAGACTGGGTGATGTTTGCCTTGGAAAGCGGGAGCATTTCCTATGCGGTCGGTTCAGACTCAGGTGAAGCCGGAGGAGGGGAAGCAATCATCTGCCCGCCAGGGGTATGGTTAAAACGCAAAGTGTTGAAACCGGTCTCTTTTCATTATGTATCATTCCGGTTAAACGGGCTGTCCGACCAGGCTTCGACACCGGCTCAAGAGGGGGATGACATGCTTCGGGCTTTAACATCGAGGTGTCATATCCGTTTTATGGACAGGGAGCGGTTTTTTTCGAATTTGCGCTTGATGAGAGAGGCGGACAAACTGGGGAAGAACGAGGCGGCACGATGGCGCCATTATGGATTTGCCGATTTGGGTATGCAGGTCTTTTACCAGAGTTTTATAAAAAATAACAAGCCGATCTCGACCGATACGCAAATAGAGGAAGCCATAACCGAACTGAAAAAACTAGCCGGCGCCCCCCTGGAAATCCGGCAGGTTGCCGCGCGCTACGGAATGTCGCCGGTTCAGTTTATCAGGCGCTTCCGTAACGCCACAGGCCAGACTCCCCTTGAGTACGTGACGGATTTACGAATCGGCAAAGCCTGTCTCCTGCTGGAAGAGACGGAGGATACGCTTGATACGATCGCGGAAAAGTGCGGATATGAGAGCGGTTTTTATTTGAGCCGGGTTTTTTTGAAGCAAAAGGGGGTTCGTCCCTCGGAGTATCGGCGGTCCTACAAAGTTTAACTAAATTTGTTCACCCTATCGAATAGATTTGTTGACGGATGTTTTCTCCCCCATGGACTACACTCATAGAAGGAACAGACGGTTAAGTGAGGATGGAGGGAAATCGGTGGTACAAACCAGACAGGAACATTACGATATTGTGGTTTGCGGCGGAGGTTTGGCCGGATTTTGCGCGGCCGTGGCAGCCGCAAGGCTCGGCTCTACGGTATGTCTGATCGGGGATCGTCCCGTGTTCGGGGGTAACAGTTCATCTGAAATTCGCGTCACGCCGCATGGTGCGGCGGCTTTCCATGCATATGCCCGGGAGACGGGGATTATTTCCGAGCTGTTGATCGAGGAACGGTCTGTCAATCACGAAACGATTCGGGAGAACGGGTGGACGAACAGTGTTTGGGATATGACTTTATATCATATGGCTGTCAGCACGCCAAATTTGACGTTTTATCTGAACACCTCCGTAACCGGGGTGCAGATGGACGGATCGCGAACGATTCGAAGCGTGACGGCGAGGATGACCGGAGCGGAGACCGAACTTAGGATCGGCGGCCAAATTTTTATGGACTGCACGGGTGATGGGGTTGTCGCCGATGCGGCCGGTTGCGAATGGAGATGGGGCAGTGAAAGTAGGGAGGAGTTTGAGGAACCGCACGCGCCGCTGGCGGCAAGCAACGACACCATGGGCAGTTCCATTCATTTTAAGGCCCGAGATATAGGCAGGCCGGTTCCGTTCAAGGCGCCGGAATGGACGGTGCGGTACGAGGATCCCGCATTTTTTGCCGGTCAGGGAAGGCATTTTTACGAATTGGAATCGGGCTATTGGTGGATTGAGATCGGCGTGCCGTGGAATACGGTGTACGACCAAGAAAAAATCCGTCACGAGTTGACTCGCCATACGCTGGGCATTTGGGATTATATCAAGAATCGGGATCCGATCTTGAAGGAGCGTGCCGCTCATCTGGCGTTGGACTGGATCGGCCAGGTTCCGGGCAAACGGGAAAGCCGGAGAATCATGGGACGTTATCTCATGACCGAACACGATCCGGCCGGCAAAACGGTGTTCCCGGATGAAATTGCTTACGGCGGATGGTTTATCGACTTACATACGGCCGGGGGACTGTTAGCGGGGAGCGCGGAGCCTTCCAGTGCGGAGGGCTACAAAGAAACGACGGAATACGCGGTCAAAAGCTATTGTGGTCCCTACGGCATACCGCTGCGCATCTTGCTCGCCAAGGATGTGGACAATTTGATGATGGCGGGGCGGAACGTCAGCGTCACCCACGCCGCATTGGGAACGGTGCGAGTCATGGCCACCACGGCTCTGATGGGGCAAGCTGCCGGAACGGCGGTGGCTATTGCCCTACGTCAAGGGATCGGCGTGGCGGAAGTAACGGAGCGATGTATCGGCGAGGTGCAGCAGCAATTACTCCGCGACGGCTGCTTTCTTCCGAATGTCCGGGGCTGTGATCCCGAGGATCTGGCAAGGCGGGCCCGCGTGACGGCCAGCAGTTCGGAACCGGTGCAAGGGGCGGGGCCGGACAGTCTCGATCCGACCGGAGGCTTTATTCTTGGCGACAGGGAAGAAAGGCGGCGGTCGAAAGAGCCGCTGAATCACCGGCGCGGTCAATGGATTGCCGTCGGTCCGGAAAGAATCCGCTCTCTATCGGTATGCTTAACCAATGACTCGGGCTCAGAACAAACCGTGGCCGCGGAGCTTGTGGACGTGGAGCACATATGGGATTATCGCAGCCGGGGATCGGCCAGGCTCGCCCAAGCGGAGTTGGTCGTTCCTCCGGGAAAAAAACAATGGATCCGATGGGAGTTATCTCCCGATGAAACCGCGCTCATGCGGCCGGGGCGTTATATCCGTCTTGATTTGCTGCCCTGTCCTTCGGTGGAGTGGCACATCGCGGGAACCGTCATTCCCGGGCATACCTCTGCTTACGAAATGGGCGACGGCCGCATGCGAAGATATCGGGACGGCGGCACGCTCAGCTACCGGGTAACCCCGCCGCAAAGCTGCTTTTCGGCGGAAAACGTGCTCTCGGGAATCACTCGTCCCTACGATTATACGAACCTTTGGCGCTCCGATCCTGCGGATTCCATGCAACCCTGGATGGAGATGGAATGGAAAGAAGCGCAAACCATCAGCATCATCGAGGTGACTTTTCCGGGCCACCTGTTGCGTGAATACCATAACTATCCACCGTTCTATCGCGATCCTCAAACGGCGAAGGACTACTGTATCGAGGTCTGGAACGGAGATGGTTGGAGGGAAGTGGTGCGTGTGGAGGGAAACGTTCAATGCAAAGTTCGTCATAAACTGGATGAGGCGATTTGCATCGATAAATTGAGACTCAGCATTCTGGCAACCTGGGGGGATCCGGCCGCAGGGGTGTATGAAATTCGTTGTTATGGCTCGCAATAAAAAAATACGTTCTTCCCGTAATACCTGCCTGTGATACACTAGGGCTAACCGCAGCAGGTCATAACTAGACAGGGGAGAGGAGTTTGGGCTTGAACTGGAACTGGATTTCGGCCATATTTAACCGTCTCAGTTTAAAACATCGCTTGTTTATTTCCATCTTGCTCTTCGTGCTGATTCCGGCAACCATCGTGCAAATCCATAGCATTACCCGGCTGGAGACGATGATGAAGGATAATATCGCGGAGCAAAATATCGGACAACTGGATTCGTTGAAGAATAGCCTGGAAAATCTCCGGCTCGGTGTTCTCGGATCGATGCTCCAATTGGAACGCGACCCCGAAGTAGTCCGGATGCTTCGGACTCCGGGAGACATGAAAGAGGAGGACCGCCGGCTTTTTTTGCAAAACCGCTTATTGAGCGTTAAACAAGGTCTCATGAATGCCGTTATCCCGGTTAATATCACATTAGCCGATCTGTCGGGGCATGTTTATACTTCTCTTGAGGAGGGGACCGAAAGAATGGAAGCGGCGGAGATAAATCCTAACGGGAGTTCGGAGGCGACCGATTCGCTTTTTGACGGAGGTACTTTTCGGCGGTTGCTGTCTACGGAGGAACCTTACTTCTGGACGGTCCATGCGCCCGAAGACAGATATGAGAGCACATTTCCGCCCTCCGAGCTCTTTTCCCTTTACGGAAAACTGCAAACCCCGCAGGGGGATACCTTCGGCTATATCCGCATCAGCTTGGATATCAAATCCTGGATGAATTCGATTACGGGCGGCTTTTTGATCAAGCAGAATTATTATTTGCTGGACGGACAGGGCAAGCCGATTCTATTGGAGGCGGACGAATCGGAGGCGAATCGTTTGCAAACGATGCTTCCCGCATTTAAGAAAAATCCGAGCCGGTATTTCACCGATGCTCAGGATCAATATATGTATAACGGTGTTTACATGCCGAATATGAATTGGTACATGTTGAATCGCTTTCCCCTGGAAGCGTTATCAGGGAATGTGTGGTCCATGAAACGGCAGGTTATTTTTTCTTTCCTGTTGACGGTTATCGTATTTATGCTGGTTACCTATGCGATCGTGTCTTCCATTCTGCGGCCGTTACGTCAGTTACAGCGCAAAATGACGCAAATGGCGGATCAGTATATGCATCTTCACCTGCAGGAGTCCAAATATAAAGGCGAGACGCGGGAGCTGGCGAGATCCTTCAATCAAATGACGGACGACATTCGCAAGCTGATCGCCACTTTACGGGCGGAGGAGCGACAAAAAGAAGCTTTGCGCTTTCAAATCCTGATGTCGCAAATGAATCCTCACTTTTTGCTGAATACTTTAAACACCCTGAAATGGAACGCGCGGAGCCAAGGGGATGCGGGAACCTACGAGATTTGCCAAAATCTCGGCAGACTGCTGGAATGCGGTCTGAATACCGAGGTGGATCTGGTTCATTTGAAGGAGGAAATCCGCCTGGTGGAGTCCTATCTTTATATCCAATCCTTCCGTTACGACCATACCTTTCAGTCGGAGATCGAGATGGAGGAAGGGCTGGATTACGCGTTAATTCCGAAACTCAGCTTGCAACCGCTGGTGGAGAATTCACTGCACCACGGTTTGATTCATATGCGCGAAGGCGGCCGCATTTTCATACGGGTCGCCAAGGAATCGCGTAAATTGAGAGTAGAAATTCTGGACAACGGACAAGGTCCCGCAGCTACGGAAGCCATGCGTCCACCGGGAAGGCGGAGGGGAATCGGAATCAGCAATCTCAAGGAACGTCTAGCCCTGTTGTACAAAGGCGAAGCTAGCTTGGAGCTGGTTCCCGCCAACCCGGGAATGCTTGCGGCGCTTGAAATTCCCTTGCTGATATCCTCACCCTATGATAAGGAGGAAGCCCGACATGTGGAGTATCCTGCTCGTTGAAGACGAACCGTTTGTGAGAAGAGCGATCCGCAACACGATCCCGTGGGAACAACACGGATTTACCATAGCGGCCGAGGCCGCCCACGGCTTGGAGGCACTGGAGCAAATGGAGACGGTGTCGCCGGATATTGTGATCAGCGATGTGCTTATGCCCTATATGGACGGTATCGAGCTGCTTCAGCAGGCGAGAAAACGAGGGAATGAAGCGGCGTTTATTATGCTAACCTGTGCCGGTGAATTTGAATATGCCAGGATGGCGTTGGAGTATGGGGCCTCCAGCTATATTTTGAAATTGTCGATGGATGACGACAAGCTGCTGGAAGCTTTGAACAAGGTGAAGAGCCGACTTCAGCGACAGGTCGAGGAAAGGGCGAAGTTGAAGTGGGAGTATCTGGAGGAACGCCTTCCTTACTTATGGAAAAAAGCTTGCGGTAAAAAGCTATCCCCGATGGAGGCGGGAAAACTAGCCGAGTTAAACATGCATGAGATCGGGAACAAACTTATCCTTCTGACCTGGCTGGAGCGTGAAAAGGAGTTATCTTGCGAACAGGCGGGGGAGATGCTGGCTGACGAAAGGCCGGGTTCATACCGCATCATGGCCTACAGGGCGATGGGGGTCAACACCTTGCTCATTTGTCCCGGCGATGCGGCCGCTTCTTCCGCTTT
Organism: Paenibacillus sp. alder61; assembly: GCF_020179875.1. NCBI lineage: Bacteria > Bacillati > Bacillota > Bacilli > Caryophanales > Paenibacillaceae > Paenibacillus > Paenibacillus sp. alder61. The sequence continues at coordinate 112,502 of NZ_JAIUDG010000020.1, read as the reverse complement.
GACCCAAAAGTTGAATGGCCGTACTCCAAACTTTACGCCGCTGTGCCGTACGGTCTACCTGGAGCAAAAAACGGCGGACGATGTCGCAGGGGAATGGGCTCAAATGTTGCGGGAGCTCGACCGCTATTATTATTTCGGGTGCCGTACGGCGGTTAACGGCGGATATCCGATCGATCTGCAGGACGAATACCCCGCGATTCCTTGGGAATTGGAGCAAGAGATCCTGCACCGTTTTGCCAAGGCTGCTGTCAACGAATGCGCGGAGAAGCTTAAAGAGTTATGGTCCTTCATGGAGACCCATTTGCTGCCTATGGTACAAGTAAAGGAAACGGCCGAGCGGCTGGACAGACTTTTTGCCCGCATTAGCCGCAAACCGTTACTTTCCGGCGCGGAAGAGATGTTGCTGTGTACCCGTCATCAAGCCTTGTTCGAGTGGCTTTCGGAACGGATGATCCGGTATTCCAAGGGAAGGACCAGGCCGGCATTGGAGGAGACGGACCATAAAGAAATTAACCGGGTGATCCATTATGTACTCGAGCATTTCGACGAGGATATCTCGCTGCAAGCCATGGCCCAACGAGTGAACATGGATGAGAATTACTTGAGCGGACTGTTTAAAAAGAAGACCGGCCAGACGTTCATCGGTTACCTTCAGCAGGTTCGGGTGCAGGAGGCCAAGGGATATTTGGAGCAAACGGACCTGACGGTGGCCGAAATTGGCGAGAGATGCGGATTTGCCAACCCCAGTTATTTTTTTAAAATATTCAAGAGGTGGACGGGGCTGCGGCCGAGTGAATACCGTCTAGCTCTAAAGCGTGAGGAAGCCGGGCTATGAGCCCGGTTTTCACGTCTTTACCGCGATCGGCAGCAGGGAGAATAGTGTAATTCGTTCATTCAGCAAAACAGATTTGTTGATTATGGACCGGAAGAGGGTCTGATATCATGCGTTTTGTAAGCGCTTTATATTATTTTAGAAAAAGGAGGCGCATCTTATGCGGCGAAACGACGGATCAAGGCGAATAACGGTGCTGCTGGTGTTTATGGTGATTTTCACGTGGTGTTCAGGCGGTTTAATCGACCCGCCTCTAATCGCCGCGGCGGGCAAGGAGGATTCGGAAGAAGGGGGATATACATGGGGGCAAGTACCGATCGGCGGAGGAGGTTATATTACCGGGATCACGATTCATCCGCAGGAGCCGGATCTGGTCTATATCCGTTCGGATGTAGGCGGGATTTTTCGGTGGAATGAAGAAACCCGCAGCTGGAAGCAGCTGATTGGTGAAGCGGACCGTCAACATGCCAATTTGTACGGTGGGGAGAGCCTTGCCTTGGATCCCTCCAATCCCGATGTTGTTTATGCCGCTTTGGGAAGGTACGATTACCTGACGCCCAGCGATGTTTACAAGTCGACCGATCGGGGCGAAACCTGGACCCCCACCGGTCTGAAAGCCGGAGGCAAAGACGTAAAAATGTCGTCCAACGGCCAAAATCGGGCGGCCGGCGAACGGTTGGCCGTGGATCCGGACAACGGCGACATCGTTTATTTCGGTTCCCGTTATGACGGTTTGTTCCGAAGCAGGAAGGCGGCTGAGCCTGGAAGCTGGGCACGGGTTGATTCATTTCCTTCTTTGAACAATCAGCCGTATGGAATCAGCTTTGTGCAGTTTGACCCGTCTTCGGGCAGCGGAGGGACGGGGAGTTCCGTCCTGTACGCGGGTGCGTACAATTACGGGGTCTATGTTAGTCGTGATTCGGGGGAAACCTGGACGCTGCTGCCCGGCAGTCCGCAAAAACCGAACCGTGCCGCCGTTACGAAAGAGGGAACCTTATATGTGGCACATGGACAGGGACTGTCCAAATTTGAAAATGGGGCATGGACGGACATTACGCCGACGGAGGAGAAAGGCCAACCGTTCGGCTCTATCGCCGTGGATCCGGCGGATTCGAGCACGCTGCTGTCGGCTCGCCGGCAGGACGCGCACGGCAATCCGATTTATCGCTCGACCGACGGCGGGGCCCATTGGGCCAAATTGCAGGTCAGCCGGAATTCGCTGGTCCCCTGGATGCCCTCCTGGCACTGGTCGTCCGCCACGTCCGCGCTGGCTTTCGACCCTTTTCATCAAGGCCGGGTTTGGATGACGGATTGGTATTATGCGTGGAGGACGGAGAACGTCAACGAAGTTCCTTCCCAATGGAGCAACCCCGCCAAGGGGCTTGAGACGGTAGTCAATGTGGCGAATCTCGTGAGCCCTCCGCTCGGTAACCGGGTTCTGCACAGCGGGATCGCGGATAACGGGGGCTTCGACCATCGTTCGCTGGAGAGCTTTCCGGAGTCCACTTACTTTACGTCATCCGGCGGCATCAAGGAGCTGACCACCACGGGGATTGACGTTTCCGCATCCCGGCCTGACTTTGTGGTTCGTGTCGGCACGTATGGATGGAACGGAGACGGCAGGAGCGATCCGGGCGGCGGCGGGTATTCAACCGATGGAGGCAACACTTATACGGCGTTTAAAACCCTTCCCTTCAAGGGAGTTCAGGGCGGAAAAACCGCGGTTTCGGCTACCTACTCCAATAATGCAGTGTGGATGCCGCAGAAAGGCTCGGTACATTATACGCTGGACCTCGGCAACTCCTGGACCAAGAGCGCGGGACTACCGGAAGGCATGATTACAGGAGACCATATTTTTGCCGGTTATTATCAACCGCTGGCTTCCGACAAGGTGAAGGATGGAGTTTTCTATGCTTACGACTACAAGAGCGGGAAGTTCTTTCGCAGTGCAAATGGGGGGAGATCTTTTGAAACGGTTTCCAATTTATCTTCCCAACAAACCCCATGGCATAATGTTCAGGCAGCTCCAGGGGTTATGGGCGAGGTTTGGATAAGCCTGAATGACAAGGGCTTGTTTCGATCCGGCGATGGCGGAGACCGATTTGAGCGAGTGGACAAGGTGGAGCAGGCTTATCTCTTCAGCTTGGGGAAAGCGGCTCCAGGTCGGTTGAATCCGGCGGTATTTGTATACGGTAAAGTCTCGGGCTTTCCGGACGAGGCGATTTACCGATCCGATGATATGGGAGCCACTTGGGTTAAGGTTAGCGTTTCCGATCCCTTCCCCGGCAATGAGCCGAACAGTATGGCTGGAGACATGCAGGTCCATGGCCGGGTATATGTCGGTACCAACGGGACCGGAATTTTGTATGGTGAACCGAGCAAGCCTATTCAGCTTCCGGAATTTAACGACGATAAGGCGCCAAAACCGCCAAAGCGCCTGGAAGTTAAAGCTAAAGGAACCACGTATCTGGATTTAAGTTGGGACACAAGTGTGGACTCGGAATCAGGGATTCGCGGCTACCGTATTTCCAATGCGGCGGGTCAAACCCTGGCTGAAACTTATGGAACCTCATATAGCTTTTCCGGCCTGGAGCCCGATACTAAGTATACCTATTTCGTCCAGGCGGTAGATTTGGCCGGCAATTTATCACAAGCTTCCAAAATTACCGCCAAGACCGAATCCATGGACGTTACCCCGCCGCGGACGCCGCGTGGTTTTCAGGCGGAGGCTCTGTCTTACGCCAAAATAAAACTGACCTGGAACGCCCCTGGAGATGTAGCTATCGCGGGCTATCATTTGTACCGCTCGACCGAGCCCGCATTCGTACCCGGGCCCGCGAACCGGATCGCTTACATGCTGCAGGGCGACACCCATTTGGATACGGATGGGGTGGAGGCGGAGACGGCCTATTTCTATCAATTGACCGCCGTGGATTTGTCCGGGAATGAATCGGCGCCTTCCGGAGAGATTCGGGTGGAAACGCCGGCGGATCAACGGGTTGACATCATCGTCGATAATCGGGATTCCGGCTTTTCCGTGGACGGTCTTTGGCAGAGCAGCACGTATTCGGCCTCCAGATACGGAGAGGATTATTTGCATGACGGAAAAGCGGCCGGAAAGCGGGCCACATGGGTCCCTAACCTGCCACAGGCCGGGGAGTACAATGTCTACATGCTTTGGAACGCCTCACCGAATCGGACGTCCAAAGCAGCCGTGGAGATTTCGCATCAAGAAGGAAGTGAAACCGGGTTAACCGTAAACCAGATGAATAACGATAATCAGTGGGTATGGCTCGGGAAATATCGGTTTGGAGAAGGGACGGGCGGCTCCGTCACCATCCGAACCGCCGGTGACGAAACGACGATTGCGGATGCCGTCAAATTCTCTCTCGCCGCGCATGATCCTTTTGGAGAAACCCATGCGCGATAAACAAATAGAAGGCGAATTCCGCTAAAAACAGAAATATGTGCATGACACTGCTGAGAAATGACAATATCGGCGCTGATCCCTCTTTCGTTATGATGGGAGTATATAACGGAGAGGAAGATGGTGAGTATGAAACAGCACGTCAATTTACACGCACATTCACCCCGGTCCGCCGGGAACATGCCCGGACAGCGGCTGCGCAGGCTCTCGGCGGAGATTTGGAAAATGAGAGCGCTGTATATCATGTTGTTGCCCTGTCTGATTTGGTATTTTATTTTTAAATATCTTCCCATGTACGGGGTTGTGATTTCATTTAAGGATTACAATTTTGCGGAGGGGATATTCGGGAGCCCATGGGCGGATCCATGGAACAAGCATTTCAAGATGTTCTTTGAATCCCCCTATTTCTCCCAACTGTTGACCAACACGCTGTTAATCAGTCTTTACAAGCTATTGTTCGGGGTATTTCCATCGATTATTCTGGCCATCGTCTTTTTCGAATGCCGGGTGGGCTGGTTAAAACGCTGGGTTCAAACCTTGAGTTACATGCCGCATTTTCTGTCCTGGATCGTCATTTACGGTATCTCCATCGCCTTTTTGTCGGAGACTACAGGACTCCTTAACCGATGGATCACGGAGACGGGAGGAAGCGCCATTCCGTTTCTGAACGGGACGGAGTGGTTCCGCAGCATCCTGGTTTTGACGGAAATCTGGAAGGATCTCGGTTGGGGGGCGATCATTTATCTGGCTGCGATCAGCAGTATTGATCCTACGCTGTTTGAGGCCGCCAAAGTGGACGGAGCCAGCCGGTTGAGAATGATTTGGCATATTACGCTGCCCGGAATCCGTAACGTCATTATATTACTGCTCATTCTTCGGATAGGGAGCATTTTGGACGCGGGGTTTGAACAGGTTTTTGTTTTCTATCATCCAAGGGTGTACGAGGTCGGCGATATTATCGATACCTGGGTGTATCGGACCGGCCTGGAGCAAATGAATTTTAGCCTCGGCGCGACCGTCGGCCTGTTCAAATCGGCGATCGGGTTCGTTCTGGTGCTTGGAGCAAACAAGCTGGCCAAAAGATGGGGGGGAAGCATATGGTAACCAGCCGGTCGGATAAATGGTTCAATGCCGTTATATATGTCATCTTGGTTCTGATTGCCGTAGCCGCTGTATTTCCGTTGCTTTATGTGATCTCGATGTCGCTGACCCCCTACAGTGAGGTGGTTAAAAACGGCGGTTTTATCGTACTGCCCCGTAAAATCTCTTTTGAGGCTTACGAACGTATCTTTGCGGACCCTGCATTGGGACGCTCGATGTTAGTGACCGTAATCGTTACGGTTGGCGGCACGCTCGTCAATATGATTTTTACCACGTTGGCCGCTTATCCACTAAGCCGCCGAAATTTGCCGGGACGCACTTTTTTTCTGCTGTACATGGTATTCACTATGTTGTTCAGCGGCGGTTTGATTCCAACTTATCTGGTCATCCAGTCCCTGGGCATGATCAACACGCTGTGGGCCTTGATCATCCCGGGCGCGATCGCTACGTTTAACGTGCTCATTTTAAAAAGTTTCTTTGAGACATTGCCGGAAGAACTATTCGAATCCGCACGGATTGACGGAGCCAGGGAATTCCGCATCCTGTGGCAGGTGGCCATTCCGCTGTCGCTGCCCTCGATGATGACCGTCGGTTTGTTCTATATGGTCGGGCACTGGAATTCTTTTTTCTCGGCGGTGTTGTACATCACGGACACGGACTTGAATCCGCTTCAGGTCGTGATCCGAAATATGCTGCTGCTGACGCAGTCCAGTGAGCTGCAGGCGGAAATTACCGTTCCTACAGCCGCGATGCAAATGGCGGCGGTCATTGCCGGCAGCCTTCCGATCATAGCGGTGTATCCTTTCATCCAGAAGCATTTCACAAAGGGCATGCTGCTGGGGGCAGTGAAAGGTTAAACAAGGGCTGTTGGAATTGAAACCGGGTTGCGGTATTTTAAAACTATAGAGGTGGGACGATCCATGAAAAGAAATCGAATTTGGTCAGTATCTTTGGTTGTCGTTTTGGCGGCGACGCTGCTAAGCGCATGTGGAGGAAAGGAGGAAACGAAAGATAACGGCTCCGAAGGAGCTAAAGCGTCCGGCTCCGTTAAGATCAATGTATCCCAAGTCAGCTGGGGAACGAATCTGCCGGCCGGCGATTTTGTAAAAAAAGAGCTTGATGCCAAAATGGGCATCGATTTGTTGCAAACCTTAGTGGGGGACCAGGCGGATTACGAGAACAAAATCAATGTGCTTGCCGCTTCCAACAACTTGCCTGACTTGTTTATGGTGACCGGTAAGCCTCACCTGCAGAAACTGGCGGAATCGGGCAGCCTGCTCGATTTGACGCCATACCTTGAAAAAATGCCCGATTACACCAAGTTTGCCGGCAACGATGTGATCAAAAAAGGGCTCGTTTCGGATAAACAATATGCGCTGCCGAAGGCGGGGCAGGCCGTCTCGTACACCTATTGGATCCGCAAGGACTGGCTCGACAATTTGAAGCTTCAGCCGCCTGCAACCGTGGATGAATTGCTTGCTGTAGCGAAAGCGTTCACGGAGCAGGATCCGGACCAAAACGGAAAAAATGACACTTTCGGCATCACGGGCACCAATTTTCAAACCTTTGATCCCATTTTCGGCGCCTATGGCATTACTAATATTTATGAGGGTTCCAAGCTGTTTGTGGAAGACGGCAAAGTAACGAATACGCTGTATCACCCGAAAATGAAAGAGGCGCTGGCGACGATTAAAAAATTTGTGGATGCCGGAGTCGTTGATCCGGAGGTCGTGAGCAACAAAGGGACGATGGCGAAGGATAAGGCGTTCCAAGGCAAAGTGGGGATTATCAACCTGGACTGGGCGCAGATCATTAAGGACGATCAGGTTGCGGTATGGAAGGGGGCCAATCCCAAAGCAGAGTGGATTCAGCTCAGTCCGCCGAAAGGACCGGACGGAACGCAGAATTCCAATTCCATCAACATCGGGGCTACCGGCGGTTTGTGGGCCATTCCGAAACGGCTGGAGAAGGAGCCGGAGAAGCTCGACAAAATTTTGGAGCTGATCAATTACCTTGCAACGCCGGAAGGCGGACGTCTCGTGCAATTCGGCTTGCAGGATGTTCATTATACGTTGAACGGCGAGCAAGTGGTCATCACGGACAAAGGAAAGCAGGAGGCCGGGTTTACGTGGTTGTACCAATTTGCCGGGCGGGAGGAGACGGAGTATTTAAAAACGAAGTTCGCCGCCCAAGCCGAGTACATCGAATTTGAGGCAAACCTGCCCAGAATTCAGACGCTCGATGGTTATGTCCAAAGCCCGCCGGGGTACAATGCGGCGGATGCCAACCGCTTCGTGGAGGAGGAAATGATCAAATTCGTATACGGCAAAAGCGGCTTGGACCAGTACGATCAATTCCTCAATACCCTTGAGAGCACCTTTAGTTATAAAAATTATATGGATTCCGCTTTGGAACAGTTGAAGGAACTCGGCTACGGTAAATCATAGAATGTATGTTCGTGAATAGAATTGACATCAATTCCCTTTTCAGGTATATTAGCTATAAATCATAACGGAACGAGCGAGAGAAGCACCTCGCAGGATTGGCTGAATCAGCCTGTCTTGCGGGGTGTTTTTGCGTTTTGGGCCCTGTTGTGAAATGAATGAATCCACATTTGAAGAAGGAGTGTTTCGGATGAATTTGAACAAAGGATTATGCCGGTGGACCCTGAAGTTCCTGCTAACATTGGTCTTATTAACAGCCGTCATGCCGGTTGTCGGCATGTCGACGGCGAGAGCGGACGGTTGGGAGGAGGCGCTGCTGACCGTGGACACGCTGCATGACAGCTTCTCCGCGCTGGAGAGCCTGATCAAGCTGGAGAAGCTGGATACCCAGACCCTTCGGAAGCAAAACAACGACCGATTGAAGGCGATTCAGACCAAAATCAAAAATATCGATAAGGGTAAACTTGAGCAATTCAAGGCAAGCTATGATCAGGCGCTAAAGAAACACGCTCCATCACTGGAACAATACAAGACGTTGACGAAACAGGCCGCGGCCGCAAGAAAAACGAAGGACGCGAAGAAAGCCGCGCTGCTTGACTTGAAGCGGAACAATCTTAAGCCTGCGGTCGACGCGGCCAAGCTGGACATCGCGAACCGGAAATCGGCGCTGACGACGGCCAAGAAGCAGGCGGCGGCCAAGGCTAAAGAAATCAGAACGTCCTTGGCCTCAATTCAGCCTCTTAAGAAACAGATTGCAGCCGAGAACAAGCTGATTAACCGGACGAACAAAAACAAGTCGGCGGCGGAGAAACTATACCGTGCCGCGATTAAGAAAGGAAACGCGGTGATGGCGGCGGCGCAGATGACGATCATGTACGCCGAACTCGGCAAGGTGAACCAATCGCAAAAGAAAATCCATGCTTGGGAGAAACAAATCGAAGGTTATCTGAAAGCGGCCGAGTCCAAACTCCCTTAGCCGCCCGATGCTTGTCGGAAGAAAACCGTATCTGAAACGCTCGCGGTTGACCGCGGGCGTTTTGTCATCTGCCCCAAGGCCCTTATTTAATTTCCGTGTTTAGCGTAAGTATGGAAAAGGGTACTAATCATAGACTAGAGGTTTCTTGCTGACATGCTTCAATCCGACGAAACACAAAGGAGGAATTCCAATTGAGAAGGTTGCGCAAGACGCTTTGCCTGGCGATGGCCTTGTTGCTTCCGGGGTCGCTTCTGACATCCTGTGGCGGAGGAGAATCCGATGCCGGGAAAGTGCGGATCGAGTTTTTTCAAAATAAACCCGAGGCTAAAGCCTCCTTCGACAAACTGATCGCGAAGTTCAATGCCGAGAACCCCGGCATTGAGGTCACCCAGGTCAATCCGCCGGATGCTGAAACCGTTTTATTAACCCGCGTCGTTAAAAATGATGAGCCTGACATCGTCGGGATGGGGGCCACGGATACATTTTCGGTTTTGTCGCAAAGCGGGATCTTCGAGGATTTGACGAATCAGCCCCTATTGGAGGGTGTAAACCCCGTATACGTCAAGCAGCTTACCGACGTTTCCGGTATGCGCGAAATTACCGGCGTTCCGTATGCGACCAATGCCAACGGCATTATGTACAACAAGCAAATTTTCCGCGAGTTGAACCTGCAGGTTCCGAAAACCTGGGATGAGCTCATTGCCACGGCGAAAGCGGTTAAAGAGGCGGGCATCATACCTTTCTATTTTACATATAAGGATGATTGGCAGACGAATTTGCCTTTTAACGCGCTCGGTCCCAACCTCGTAGGGAATGATTTTTTTCAAGCTCGACGGTCCGGTGAAACCACCTTCAAAGAAAACTTCCGGGAAGTGGCCGAGAAAATGCTGGCCCTGCTCGATTATGGCCATAATGACAATTTCGGCAAAACGTATGCCGACGGAAACCGGGCCTTCGCGCGAGGGGAAGCGGCCATGTACATCCAGGGAACCTGGGCGATCCCGGAACTGCGTAAAACGAATCCGAACCTGGAGCTTGGCTTCTTTCCGTTTCCAACCGGTAATAACGCGGACCAAGTCCATCTGGTTTCCGGGGTGGATACTTTGTTAACGATCACGAAATCCTCGGAGCATAAAGAAGAGGCGGCCCAATTTATCGAATTCCTGCTCAAGCCCGAAAATATTGGCCAATACATTGAGGAGCAAACCGCTTTTTCCGCGGTGGAAGGCGTGGAGCAGAAGGACCCGGCGGTCGCCGAGCTTCAGCCTTATTTCGAGCAAGGGCGATTTGTCGATTTTGCCGATCACTTTATTCCGCAAGCCGTTCAACTGAACTCGATCGTCCAGTCGTTCTTGCAAAACGGCAATATCGATGATTTTCTCGGCACGCTGGACCGGGAATGGGATAAAGTGGCGAACCGCCGGCAAACCCATTAAGGGTCCGACTTCGCTTGAGTCAAGCTAGAACAAAGAGGAGGATGGAGGATGACGAGACGTAATTCGGTTTTTTACTGGATGACCATACCGGCTGTACTGCTCTTTTTCCTATTTCACACGTTTCCGGCCCTGCAAGGGGTATATTATTCGTTTACGAATTGGAACGGCTATGGACATAGTTACGATTTCATCGGTTTGAAGAACTATTTCTACCTGTTTCAGGACGGGAATGTGTGGAATTCCTATTGGTTCACCTTTAAGTTTTCCATAGTGACCATGATCCTGATTAATGTGATCAGCTTGTTGATTGCGCTTGGATTAAACGCCAGGATTAAGTCGCGCAACTTCTTCCGTGCGGTTTATTTTCTGCCGAATATTTTAAGCGTACTGATCGTGGGATACATCTTCAATTATTTGTTCTCCAACGTGTTTCCGATTTGGGGGGCGAATCTGGGAAGCGAAACACTGGCGGGCAATATTCTCGGGAGCGGGAAGTTGGCATGGATCGGTGTAACGCTCGTTGCGGTTTGGCAGGGAATCGCTTTTAACACCATTTTGTACTTATCCGGGCTTCAAACGATACCCACCGATATTTATGAGGCTTCCAATCTGGACGGGGCGAGCCGCTGGCAGGAATTCTGGAGAATCACATTTCCGATGATCGCTCCGTTTTTTACCATCAATATGGTGCTGGCCATGAAAAACTCGCTGATGGTGTTCGATTTGATCGTCGCCCTGACCAACGGAGGACCGGGGCGAGCCACGCAATCCATATCCCATTTGATATATACTGGCGGATTCCAGGGCGGCGAATTTGCATACCAATCCGCAAACTCGGTGATCTATTTTATCGTGATTGCGCTCATTTCCATTGTTCAAATCCGATTTTTGCAGAGAAGGGAGACGGAGATGTCATGAGAAGCAGACGCATCAATTGGACCGTAACGATTCTGGTGGCGCTGGGCACTTTATTTATCCTGTTTCCCCTGTACATGGCGATCACGATTTCTCTGAAAAACCAGGAAGATATGCTGGGCTCCGTGTTCGGTTTGCCGACCCACTGGCGGTTTGAGAATTATGCGGAAGCGATCAAGATGACGAATTTTTTTCAAGCTCTCGGAAACAGCGCGTTTGTTACAATAGCAACGGCGGTATTGACCCTGTTGACCAACTCGTTAGTGTCCTATGCGATAGCACGAAATATGGATCGGAAGTTTTTTAAGGGGTTATACTTCTACTTTATCAGCGCCATGTTCATTCCCTTTCCGATCATCATGCTCCCGATCGTGAAGCTGACCTCCGGATTGGGAATGACGAATCTGGTCGGACTGACCATTCTGCACACTGTATACGGTCTCGCGTTTAACGTTTTTGTGTATGTGGGTTATATCCGATCCATCCCGACCGCGTTGGAGGAGGCGGCCAAGGTCGACGGCGCTTCCACCTGGGGAACGTTTTGGCGGATTATTTTTCCGCTGATGATGCCGATCAACGCCACCGTGGGGATTCTGATCTGTCTGTCCACGTATAATGACTTTCTGCTTCCGCTCATTATTATCAGCGACCAGGATAAGTACACGCTGCCCTTGGTCCAGTATATTTTCCAGGGACAGTTCAATACGGAATTCAATCTGGCGTTCGCCTCCTATTTGCTGGCGATGCTCCCGATGATCCTGGTCTACGTATTTGCGCAGAAGTGGATTATTAATGGGGTGACGCAGGGGGCGGTGAAATAGGCTTGAAGGGCAAAGGCACCTTACAAGGTGCCTTTCGCTTTATTTAAACAGTGAGGTGGCGAACTTCATTTCGGGAAAGCGGCTATCCGGTCCCTTCATTAAGTTTCCGCCTTGATTTTTCAGATACATATCGAAGAAATCCAGCATATAGGCATTGATGACGGCGTTCGCTCTTTCGGGTGCAATCTTTCCTGTAACGCCCAGCATTTTGAAAATAGGAGAAATGAACTGGACATCGGTAAAATTCAAATGCTCCGCATTGTCGATATAGAGGACTTGCCCCCCTGCGCCGACCGCTTCGCGCATCCGTTCAAGCTCCAGCTTTTTATCTTCCGTTACTTGATCCATCCACTCTCTTGTTGAACCCGTCCGTTCAAGCTCTTCATCCGTGTAAACCCGGTTGTCCCTCACCATTTTTAATCGTTCATATTCGGTTGCGGAGTGGATGAATAAAAACGGCTTTTGCAGACCCTCTCTGTCACGCAGACGGTAAAGCCCTCCGTCCAAGTCGATTCCAGCCGTGATTCGCGGATCGTAAGCGGCGTCATAGGCCGTCGCTCCGCCGATGGAATGACCGAACACCCCGACATGCTTGAGATCCATTTTCCCTTTAAAACGACTTGGAATCTGCCCCGATTGAATAAGCTCAAACTGGTCTAGCGCAAAAGCCACATCATCGGTTAACACTTTTCCCAATTTATCGCGATTTCCGTTTTCGGTCCGATAATCGTGGTCTGGCGAAAATAAGTCGTTGGTTGTGCTGGTCGTGATTCGACCGTCCGGAAATTCGGTTGCGAATGTATTGAAGGTATGATCGATCACGGCCACGATATATCCGTGACTCGCAAGATTTTCGGCTTGCGACGTATGAAGGAACCTGGAAGAGCCGAAGCCGGGATTCGCAAGGATCAGCGGGTATGAAGTCTGTGACGAAGAGACTTCGGCCCCCGAATAAGCATGACTGGGTACGTATTTCAGGTGTTGAAAAGTAAAGCCGGGAAGGCCGTAGTTCGCCGCCATATAACTTAAAATCCGGGTATCGGGGATAAAGGAGGCGTACTGACCGGTTCCGGTTTGAGCCGGATACCATACCTGAACCATCAATTCTCTCTTACCTGTCGCGGTTGAGCCAAATGTCTCCTCCCTGTTTGAATCGACGAAATGAAAAACTTGCGTGCCTACCTTAAATTCGCCGGTTGGCGCCGGAAGGTCGAATACGGGAAACACATACTGGAAGCACGCCGTCCCGATTAACCCCATCCCAATAAAAAGGCGGCCCAGCACCCTGCGGATTCGCGAGGAAGTCCGAACGGCTTTCTGCTTCTTGAAAACGTCGATTAGCGAAAGTATAAGCATTAGAATCGTAAATCCGTATAAAAATAAAAGCTGAACCCTGTATCCTTCAACAAGTAAATGTATCCCTAATAAAAAGGAGCCTGCTCCGCTTGTTAGGAGCAGAGCCGATCTGCGGATACGTGGATTGACAATGAACAGGAGCGCCAACAAACAAGCGCTCGTAAAGAATAGCAGCATTTCAAAAAGCCTCACGTCAACTCCCCCTAAAAACAAATCCCATCGATGGACAGAATCAGTATACAGGAGCAGCCAGGTTGATACTATTGATCCAGATTACAATTTCCTTAAACGCTCTGTAAGGTTGAACACTTACTTGAAAAAGATGCATCTATAAAGCTTATTCAAGTGAGAAAGTAATTTTATACCGGGTTCCTTGATGAAGCTTACTGTTTATTTTAATATCTCCACCATGAGCTATAATGATTTGCTTTGCAATCGCCATTCCTAATCCTGTTCCGGAATTATTGACAGTTGCGTTTGTCCCCCGGAAGTATCGGTCAAATAAGTGTTCCAAAGTTTCTTGATCCATACCGACTCCATCATCTTCAATTACTACGAGAATTTGTCCGGGATGAGACAGGTCTTCATGAAGCATGATCTTAATTTTAGTTCCGGGTGGGTTATGCTTGATACTATTGGCAATTAAGTTTTCAAATGCTCGATTTAAGTATTTTGATTCCATCTTAAGGTACATTTGTTCTCTATTCGTTTCAAATAAAAACGCCTTGTCTTTTGATTCTGGTAAGCTCTTCAGTTGTTCCAAGATATCTTTAAGGACATTTACAAGGTTTTTTTGCTCGAGTTGCATCGGAACAGCATCATTTTTCAACTGAAAAGTTAAGTTGAAGTCTTCAATTAGTTGTTCCAAATACGCTACTCGTTCTTCCATGATTTTGGAAAATTGACGCACCTTATCTTGTTCCCAATCATATTCTTGTGAAGATAGTAGTACCGTATATCCCTTGATTACAGACAAAGGGGTCTTAAGATCATGTGAAACCCCTGTAAGCCATTCTTCCCTTGTTTTTTCTAATAACTTTCGTTCCTCCGTATTTCTCTGAAGATGGGATGTAAGCTCAGAAAGGGCTAGCATCAATTCCTCATATATTTTATATTCGGTTTTATTTCTCCAGCGTCTCTTGGATTTTAAATTCCAATTACGATTAAAAGGTTCTTCATATTTTCCTTTAGAAAGATTTTCAATCCAAGAAACAATATAGAGTAGAGGAGCACCTAATTGTCTTCCAAAAAATAGAGCAATTAAAATACCAACTACAATAATGGCAAGAATCCATAGATTATTCGCCCAGTATAGAAAAGGATTATTATCTGTCATCGGTTTCCCTAAAACCCACGTTAACTCCCGAGCATCAATCGTTTTATACCAAGTAGATAGCTGATAGCCCTTTTTAGCAGGATACAAGTAATCAGATACTAGTTCGCCAGGAATATAATGAATTGGTATACTTTGGGGTTTATTAAAAGAAAAGATCTCATCCCCCTTATCATCCAGAACTTGTACCCACATTTTATTTTTTCTTAAATCTTCTTTTATCTTCGAGTCTACTGAAACTCCTTGATCAATGATATTCGTATTGTCCACTATTTTACTAATAGATAATCGTGGAGTTTCAATTTTGTTATGACCAAGAAAGAAACTGAAAAGAAGAATGCTGATCACGATAAATAAACCCCAAGTCAGCATTAACCAGAAAAGACGTGAGACGAAGTAATGGGCGACACGATTTCTTAATTTCACGATACATCCTCATCTGTAGCTACCTCAAATATATAGCCAAGTCCGCGAACTGTTTTTATCCATTTTGGTGTGCTAGGATCTTCTTCTATTTTTTCACGTAAACGTCGTATATGTACCATCACTGTACTATCCCCACCAAAAAATTCTCCCCATACATCCTTATAGATTTGATGTTTACTCAAAATTTGGTTAGGGTGTTCGCAAAAATAAAGTAAAAGTTTCATTTCCTGAGTAGGACATTCTACTCTTTCCCCATTCACAGTAAGTTTTCCTGTATTAGGATCTATTTTAAAAAAGCCGAAATCATAAATCTTTTTTCGCGAATACGGGGATGGAATTTTAGTAGAACGTTTTAATTGTGCTTTTACTCGAGCAACCACTTCCAATGGATTAAAAGGCTTTGTAATATAGTCATCTCCTCCGAAACTAAACCCCTGCAATTTATCTAAATCTGCGGTTTTAGCTGTAAGGAACAGTATAGGTACATCGGTCTCCGAACGAATTTTGTTACATAGCGTAAAGCCATCTGTATCAGGTAACATGACATCTAACAAGATAATGTGCGGGTTGTTTTGCGTTGTTATGAAATGCGCCTCTGCTCCATTAGTAGCAGTTAGGCAGTTTTGAAAACCTTCCTTTTCAAAAACGGTTAGTAATAAATCCAAAATGTGTTGATCATCATCCACCATCAAAATTTTATGATCCTCAAGTTTAAAAGTCACATTTAACTCTCCTTCCGATCTCTATGATTATTTTACATGAAAGCCGATTAAAAAAAGCTATTGAGATAAGAATTAAGACTCCGTTTAGATTTCATAATAATCAAAATACTTATATAACGCTTGGTGTTCTAAGAATGTAAATCGTTTCGGGGAAATTAACGGGGACAATCCGTTAAGCGGATGTTTAGGAAAAGTTTCATTCTTGTTTAGTTAATTTCATTTACGATAGAAACGAGGTGAGGAACAGATGAATGATCAAATTTTACTGACAAATGATCTAACCAAAAAGTATAAAAAGCACACGTCGGTAGATGGATTAAATTTGCGGATCGAACGTGGCCAAATTTATGGATTTCTTGGACCCAATGGGGCTGGAAAAACAACAACGATTCGGATGCTGCTGGGATTGATAAAGCCAACAAAGGGGGATATTGAAATTTTTGGTCAAAACCTGAACAATAACCGCCTACAAATTTTACAACGGATTGGATCGTTGGTGGAGTCCCCAACTTACTATGGAAACTTAACCGGTCGTGAAAATTTGGAAGCCGTTCGCCGGTTACGGAATCTCCCGGAAAAACGCGTAAATGAAGTGTTGGAAATCGTTAGATTAACCAAGGTGGCTAACAGGCTGGCCAAGGAATATTCGCTTGGAATGAAGCAGCGTCTAGGGATTGCCGCAGCATTGCTTAGTAATCCGGATTTATTAATACTGGACGAACCGACTAACGGTCTAGATCCGTCTGGTATCCAAGAGATCAGGGAGCTGATTAAAGAATTGCCGGGGGCAGGAATGAGTGTCCTTGTATCTAGCCACTTGTTGAGTGAAATAGATCAAATGGCAACACAAGTAGGGATCATTAATAATGGGAAAATGATATTCCAAGATTCGATTGAACGCTTAAGGCAAAAACGGAAACCGCTACTTAAAGTTGGAGTTAGTGATGTAATGAAAGCGAATGAATTATTAAAAGAGCGAAACTTGAAGACTGATTTACAAGGTGATTTCTTGTGGTTATCTCAAACCGAACCAGCATTTGTTTCAGAAATCAACTCAATTCTAGTTTATTCGGGTCTATCTGTATATCGACTTGAAGAGGTGAAAAGAACACTTGAAGATATCTTCTTAGAATTAACGGGTACCGAGGGAAGCTTATGAAAAATATATTACGGGCAGATAGATTAAAATTAAAACGCTCATCGTTATTCACTATTGTTTTATTGATCCCGTTACTGATCTTGGCCTATGAGCTGGTGAATATCACCTATCGTTCTGAGCTTGTTGAACAACAGGTTGAGATGTTCGGTGCAGGTTCTATGTGGATGTATTTATTGTATGACAATAGTTTGTTATTTGGTCTAGGCTTCCCGTTGGCCGTTACACTGGCTGCCTCAGTGATAGCAAATATTGAACACCAGGCGAATGGATGGAAACAAACCCTTTCCATGCCTATATCAAGAGGAAAAATTTATTTGAGTAAATTTGTTTGGCTAGCAATTAGTCTGTTCTTTTCCACCACTATTTTTCTGATTGGTATGGTTTTACTAGGAAAAGGACTAGCATTTGAAGGAGATATACCATGGGGCTTATTAATCGGCGACTGTTACGGTATGTTGATTACAGTATTACCAATTATGGCCTTTCAATTTTGGTTATCCATGACGATTAAAAATCAGGCGTTCTCCATTCTTATTGGATCCGTTTCGGCTATTATGGGTCTATTTTCAGCTGCTGCTCAAACGACAAGGTGGTTCCCTTTAGCTTATCCAATCCAATCATCAACGGTTATTTTGCAATATGAGGGCATAGGAAATAATCCGGATTTTTCAGCTTTTCTCGTCATCAACCTGATATTAGGTATAATCCTTATGTTTATAGGTTCTAAGCATTTTGCTAAACGGAATGTCCAGTAAGGGGAGATTACTTTGAAAAACGTCTTATATGTAGAACGGTTAAAATTAAAACGCTCCAAGTTGTGGCTACTTCACTTCATAGGTCCCCTTTTAGGCGTATTTCTGGCTTATATTAATTTCTTTAAAAACTATGATCTTTTTATGCAGCCGGGAGATAATGAATGGCTTGAAGCGTGGACACAAGTAGCGCTATTTATGGGTCCTTTTGTACTACCGATCATGGTAGGGATATACGCAGCCGTTGTGTGCAGGAGTGAACATATCGGGGGTGGGTGGAAACAACTGTTGGCCCTACCGATTAAACACTCAGAAATATTTTTAGGGAAATTTGTAACGGTAGTAAAAATGGTGATTTTTACAATGCTAATCTTATTCATCTTTTTTGTGGGTTTTGGTTATATAAAAGGAATGGAAGGGAGTCTTCCAATATTTACAATAATTGGATTCGTGATTAGAGGCATTTTAGCGTGCTTCCCATTGATTCTACTACAACTAATTATATCCATAAGAGCAAAAACATTCGGTATACCCTTAGCGGTTAGTATTGTTTTTACTCTCCCGGCTATTATTGTTGCCAGCACACCTTTAGGACAGATTTATCCTTGGACACAGCCTATGCTAGCGATGTCACCTGAAGATGAATCACCTATTCAATCCTATTTTTTATTTTATACACTAGTGATTGGAATTTTCATAGGTTTACTGATATATGGTTTACGTAGTTTTATAAAACGGGATATAGCTTAACTGACCCTAGACCAGCTTCAACGTGTCGGAATCGGTCCCGGTATCTCTATAATAGCGAAAGGCGACCTTCCGACACGGAAGGTTTTTTTGTGGAACAAAGCCTTGACAAATCATGGCGAACGAATCATAATGCATATATGAGCACATGATCATATATAAATAATAAGGATGTGATGAGATTGGAAGCGAAGGAACATGCATTTTTAACGGAAGAAGAAGTCGAGTCGGTTTCGCAAATTTTTAAGGCCTTGTCGGATCCGACACGGATCAGGCTACTGTATTTGCTTTCGCAGGAGGAATGCTCCGTCAACCATATTGCCGAGGTGCTGGACATGTCGCAATCGGCGGTATCCCATCAGCTAAGTTTCTTGCGGAACAGACGGCTGGTCAAGAAGCGGCGTGAAGGCAATATGCTGTTTTACAGCTGCGATGACGAGCACGTCATTTCACTTTTGCATCAGGCGATCAACCATTGTGAGCATTAGAGAAGGGGGCAACCACTATGCATAACCATTCCCACCACGGGCACAGTCACCACGGCCACGATCATCATGGCCATCAACACGATCACGCCAGGGAAGGAAACAAAAAAGGGCTGGCTATTGCCCTGACGATTACCTTCGGCATTATGTTCCTGGAATTCTTCGGCGGACTTGTCACCAACAGCCTTGCGCTGCTGTCCGACTCCGGGCACATGTTAAGCGATGCCAGCGCGCTTGCGTTAAGCCTGATCGCTTTATGGTTCTCATCCAAGCCGTCTTCAGCGAAGCGGACGTTCGGGTTTCATCGATTTGAAATTTTGACGGCGTTATTCAACGGAATCGTCCTGTTCATCATTGCCGGCGTTATCGTATGGGAGGCCGTACAGCGTTTTGATCATCCACCCGAAGTAGCCAGCGGGTCCATGATGCTTATCGCCTCGGTCGGGCTGCTTGCGAATATCGGGAGCGCCATCGCTTTGATGCGAAAAGGGGATGTAAAGAACAATTTGAATCTCCGCAGTGCATACATCCATGTTATCGGCGACGCCTTGGGATCGGTGGGAGCGATTGTGGCCGGGATCGTGATGATGGCCTTCAAATGGTATCTGGCGGATCCGATCATTTCGATTCTTGTGGCTTTGCTCATTTTGAAAAGCGCGTGGGGAGTCATTTCCCATACGATTCACATTCTGATGGAGGGGGCGCCTGCCGCCATCGATCAGACCGAAGTGAAGAACGCGCTGCTTGCCATTGAAGGGGTGGAGGATGTCCATGACCTTCATATCTGGACGATCACATCAGGCTTCGATTCCTTGAGCGGTCACGTGCTGATTCGAGACGGTGAAGATAACCAGATCATTCTGCAAAAGGCGATTCACATTCTGGAAGAACAATTTCATATTGAGCATTCCACCATCCAAGTGGAGACGGCTAAAATACATCACGGTAAGCTAAATTGCTAGCAGAAGGAGCAGACAGATATGCGCGAATTGGACGTTTTGGTGATCGGGGCAGGACAAG
This sequence comes from Paenibacillus sp. alder61, assembly GCF_020179875.1. Lineage (NCBI taxonomy): Bacteria > Bacillati > Bacillota > Bacilli > Caryophanales > Paenibacillaceae > Paenibacillus > Paenibacillus sp. alder61. The sequence goes on along the minus strand of NZ_JAIUDG010000020.1, from coordinate 92,550 downwards.
CCGGGCTTGCTATGGGTTACTACTTGAAAAAATCGGAGCTTTCGTTTGAGATATTGGGCATGGAAAAAAGGATCGGGGATACCTGGAGAAACCGATACGATTCCCTGATTCTGTTTACTCCCCGCTGGTACAGTGCGCTCCCTGGGGTTTCCTTGGCGGGGGACCCTCAAGGATTGGCAAGCAAGGATGAAATGGCGGATTACCTGGAGAAATACGCGGAGTATTTTGAACTGCCCGTTAAGCTGGAGACACAAGTGCTGTCCGTTGAAAAAGATAACGAATTTTATATCGTAAAAACGAATAAAGGCCCCTATAAAGTCCTGAATTTAGTCATCGCGACGGGACCTTTCAGCAAACCTCATATTCCGCAGATGGCTGACGGGCTTTCACCGGAAATCTTCCAGATACATACTTCAAGTTACAGGAATGTCGGGCAATTGCACCCGGGAAATGTATTGGTTGTCGGCGCCGGCAATTCGGGAGCGCAAATCGCCGTCGAGCTCGCCGGGGATCGGGAAGTGCATTTATCCGCCGGACATCGGCTTCATTTCTTCCCTTTGCGTCTTGCGGGGAAAAATATCTTTTGGTGGTTTCGGATGCTGGGTATCCTCGATCGGGAGAAGGGGAGCAGGCTGGGGGATTTTTTGAGCCGTCAAAAAGACCCGATATTCGGAACGGAATTGAAGCGGGCCATTGGAATGAATGGTGTGCGGATTAGGCCCCGAACGATCTCCATTGACTCGAATACAGTGACTTTTATGGATTCGACGCAGCTCCGGGTTGATAATATCATTTGGGCTACGGGATTTGTACCGGATTACGGTTGGCTCCACATTCCGGGCGTTCTCGATGGACATGGGCGACCTGTTCATCACCGGGGGATCAGTCCGGTCAAGGGACTATATTACCTTGGCCTGCCATGGCTTACCAGCCGGAAATCTGCGCTTATTGGCGGCGTGGGAGACGACGCGGAGATGGTCTATAACAAGCTTGTCTCCGAATATAATTCAACATATTTCATAAGCTGAGCGATCCCCTGGAACTGCAGGGTTAACCGGCTGTTTAACTTATGCAAAGCCAGTTGAAAGGAACGTTCAACCTTGGCAAAATCCTGCGTTTCCAATTCATTCAACAACTGTTTCATGTGGTCCATATAATAGACCGTTTTCCTCAAGCTGCTGATGACGATAATTTTCCTCAATTCAGCGAGGGAAAAGAGCCGATATCCGTTCTCCCCGTTCCGTTTCGAAACGATGAGCCCTTCTTGTTCCCAGTGCCGGATTGCCGAAGGGTTGACCCCGGCAATTTCGGCCACTTCCCCGATCGTCATCGCTTCCGTAACCTTTACACTCTTGAATTTGCTGAAATCTGCGGTTTGGATCATACCCATGATTTCTTCCATTCGCTGCTTTTCCGTTTGAAGCTGATACAATTGCCGGTTGAGTAGCCAAAAGGCGGCCTCTGTCTCCCCGTGCTTCATTTTCCTCATTGCCTCATAAGCTACGGGAATCTCGAATCCCTTTAACAAAGCTCTGACCGCCTTGAAGGCTTGTACATGAACAAGATCGTAGCATCTTCGGTTGCTGGGCGTGCGGGGCACATCGGGAATTAACCCTAGACTTTCGTATCTTCGCAAAGTGGTCGTGCTTACATGCAATTCACGGGCAACCTGGAGAGGGGTAAACGCGGTATTCACAAGACTCACCTCAAACTTAAAGTATAACCTTCAAGTGCTATAACAATATTTAAAAAGAAGATCGCCGGAAATTCAAGGGCAAATGAGCGACAAACCGAAAGATTGCTTGAATGTTATATGATAGTGGTATCTACGGGGTTAAGGGAGTGTAAATGATGAGAAAAACGGTGCGATTAAACAACCATTCCGAAATCGAGGCGGGGTTGGCCGGCGATCCCAAAAATAAAACAATCATGCTGCCGATCGCCAAAAAGTCGGTCACAGGGGATGAAGCTGAAATGTTAAAGCAGTGGGGAGTCGACCCGGAGTTGGGTAAACGCTTTGTGGACGGGCTGTCCGAACAGTTTCAAGTATTGTACTTTGATTACGAAGGTCATTTATTTCAGCATCCTGAACCCGACCGTCTCACCGCGGATCATATCGCTCGCGATTTGTTGCAAATTGCCGATGAGATGGGGGTCCGGAGCTTCAGCTATTACGGTTATTCCTGGTTAGGGTTGATCGGGCTTCAACTGGCGTTAAGGACGGACCGGCTGGAGAGTCTGATTATGGGCGGTTTCCCCCCTTATGAAGGGCCTTATGAGGAAATGCGGATGGTGACCGAGAAAACTTACCGCTTGGCCGAAATATTCCATGCTGACAATGCGGCTTCAGCGCCGAATCCGAGCCCGGAAGAGGCGGATTGGGACCATATGGAGGTATCCATGGATCCGCGAACCGCCAAACAATTTCTAACGCTTTACCGGAGCTTCAGCGGTTTTGACGATCGGCTTATTCAGGGAGAGCTCAAGATTCCTAGGCTGGCGTTTGCCGGGGAGGAAGACACGATCGTGTATGGTGAAAGATTCGGGAATGTTACGGTAGATATGGCCGGTCTCATGAAAAAGAACCGGACACACTTGGAAATGCTTGGGTGGAACATTGAAATTCTGCAAGGAAAAGGGATGGATCACACCAAAGCGATGCAGCCGGCAGCGGTGTTACCCCTGATTACGCCTTGGCTGATGAGAAATCTGAAGTGAAAACGCTGCTTGGATGGCGCGCCTGAACACCGCTTCCTCTAAGATTCATCCGATCGGGATCGGCTATTTGCCGCAGTTGGGAGTTAGCGGCTGGAAGTCACATTCAGGGGAGTTTGTGTCTTTATAAACGTATACCGGAAGCCGCCGTCTGAAGACTAATGGTCTGAGGACGGTTTTTTTAGTCGGACAGTCGCGGAGGCGCCGCCTTTTCTCAACTCGCTTTATTATCAACTTGGGGTATGTTACTATAATAACAAATAAGTCGCAAGTCATATGATAACATATGATATGATAATGACTTGCAGAATCGGGCCTAGTTTATTTCCGAAGGAGAAAGAAAACAGATGAAATTGAATGTGTCCAGCCAAAGTCCACTCTATCTTCAATTAAAACAAATCATTAAAGACGATATTTCCAGAGGCGTTTACAAAGCGGGTCAAAAGCTGCCCCCTGAAGCGGAAATCGGAAAGACCTACGGAGTGAGCCGCATTACCGTTCGACGAGCCATTACGGATTTGGTGGAAGAGGGGGTTTTGCATAGTCAACAGGGCAAAGGCAGTTACGTGCGTGAACTGAAGGAGAAGCGAGAGTTGATTTCGGTGGGAAGCTTCTCCGATATGACGACTATGTCCGGAAAAACACCAAGCTCGCAGATCCTTTCGAATCTCGTCATTGAAGCGGACGACAAACTGGCAAGCACTTTTAAAATCCAGTTGAACGACCCGGTGCTTAAGCTGCATCGCCTTCTGTTCATCGATAATCAACCTTTTATTATCGAAACCTCCTTTTTTCCGCTGGATATCCTGCCGGACCTGGAAAAACATATTGGCGAGTCACCCTCCACTTACCACATATTAAAAGAACGTTATGGAGTTGAACCTGCCTTCTCGGAAAAAACGCTGGAGGTTATTCTCGCGACGGAATACGAGTCAAGCTTGTTCCATTGCGACAGGGGAACGCCTCTTTATTTACTCGGAAAAATTACTTATGATCAACAGGACAGACCGGTGCACTATTCGCAATCCGTTTATATGTCCAGCAAGGTCATTTTTACAATCAATTCGGGAAAACGCAAGTAGACGAGCAATCCCAGTGGGCTCTCTATCTTTACTCCTTCCAGGCGAGGAGCAGAGATGGGGGGCTTTTTTTCTTGACGTGGTCTTGTGTTCTCTGTATTAATTATTATAATACAACAAATAACAAGTTGGGGTGGTGCCGAATGAGACTCGTTGCAATCGGAGATAATGTGGTCGATTATTATCAGGACCAAGGCTTGATTTATCCAGGAGGAAACGCCCTCAACGTAGCTGTGGCCGCAAAAAGAAACGGGGCGGAATCTTGTGCGTATATAGGCATTCTGGGAGATGACCGGGCTGCTGCGCATGTCTTTGACTGTATGCGCCGGGAGGATATCGACACCTCCCGAATCCGCCGCGCCTATGGACCTAACGGAGAAGCGAGAGTCACGCTGAACGAGGAAAGGGATCGAATTTTTATGGGCACAAATCGTAATGAGCGCATAACTTCCCTGCTCCAGCTTAAGCTCACGGAGGACGATATTTCTTATATCGGCGGTTACGATTTGATTCATGCGAGTGTAAACAGTGATATCGAGCACGAGCTCGAGGGCTTGTCCCATCTGCCCGTCGCCTTTGACTTTTCCACGCCCAAGCGTTGGAATGAGCTTTACTTAAAACAGGTTTGTCCGCATATCGACTATGCTTTTTTCTCGGGGAGCGAGTTGACCCTTGCAGAGATCGGGGATCTGATGGCCTGTGTGCACGGATATGGAGTCAAGGTCATCGGAGTGACACGCGGGAGCGAGGCTGCTCATTTCTCGGCGGAGGGAGTTCGGTTTGAGCAAGTTCCGCTAGCCGCCAACGTGATTGATACAATGGGGGCGGGGGATTCGTTTATCGGAGCGTTTTTGTCCGCCTATCATGGAAAATGGAAGATGGAAGAGGCCCTTCAGAAGGCGGCACGTTCGGCAGCCAGGACATGTGAAAACTACGGCGCATTTGGTTACGGAATTAGAAAATAGGAATGATTACAAGGAACAATGTTAGTATATCTAACATTGTTCCTTCTTTTTTTGAGGAAAGATCCCAATAAATGGGTTTATGAAAGGAAATGTAACATAGAGAAAACACTTACATTGAAATTTACCGTTGACTGGTGTTGTATAGAGATGGTATATCTTATAATATAACAACATATACAATCTGCTTTAAAAGACCATGACTCATTGACAAAGGAGGCCGGTATGCGCGTAGCGGGAGTTGGATTCAGTTGCATTGACAAGTATGAAAATTTAGGTAAATACTATCCGACCGGGAACAGCGTTGATTTTGTCATTCATCTAAGCCGATTGGGCGTGGATGTTTCCATGGTAAGTGTCGTCGGCAATGATTTGTACGGGTCGATGATGATGGAGAAGCTTAGGGAGGAAGAGGTGGACGTGACGTGTATGCATGTACGTCCAGGCAAAACCGCGATTTTCAAGATGGACTTGAATGGAAATGACCGGGTGCATAAAGAAAAGATCGAAGGCGTAATGGCCGAGTTTGCTTTAACCGGACAGGATATAGAATTTATTCTTCAACATCAAGCCATTCACACCAACCTGTCCGGCCGGATCAATGAACATCTTTCGTACTTCCGCAGTCAGGGGATTAAGGTCATTTACGATTTTTCCACCAGGACCCGGAAGGAAATCGCTGGACCGGTCCTGCCGGATACCGATTATGTGTTCTTCTCCTACGACCGGGAAGACGACTACATTATCGATTTTATGAAATGGGCGTACAACCAAGGACCCGGTTTGGTGGTCGTGACTTTGGGGGAACACGGAAGCCTTGCTTACGACGGTGAGACGTTTCACCGCGGCGATATCGTCAAAACCGAAGTTGTCAACACGGTCGGGGCGGGAGACTCGTTCTGCGCGGGCTTTATGTACGGGCAGTTGAAGGGATGGCCGATTCCCGAATCGCTTAGGCAAGGTGCGGTTGTCGCCGCAGGCGTCGTTTCCCGATTCGAACCTTATTAAAAAACAGCCGGACAGGCGGAAAGGCGGATGATAAATTGATTATCGATGTACACACACACCCTATTTTTCACAAAGCGATCAGCGACGACAAGCAAGTTTTGGACTACCGCAAGAAGGAGTTCGGCATTTTCAAGCAGTCTCCCAGCCCGCTTGAGTCGGTGCTGCAAGAGATGGACTACATGAATATCAGCCGGTCGATTCTGCTGCCCCTGGATCTGACCACCCAGAGCGCCGGATGGATCGTATCCAACGAAGAGGTCAAGCAATTGGTCGATTTGGCGCCGGATCGTTTCATTGGATTTGCCAGTGTGGATCCGCACCGGAATGACGCTGTAGAGGTCCTTGACTACGCTTTCCGGGAACTGGGTTTAAAGGGGTTGAAACTCCACCCGTCCAAGCAGAAGTTTTATCCGGGTGACGATAAACTGAAACCGATTTACGAAAAATGCCTGGAGTTCGACAAGCCGATTCTGTTTCATGCCGGCATGAGCTGGGAACCGGATGCGCCTTCAAAATATGCCCAGCCCGTGAACTTTGAAGAGGTAGCCATAGCCTATCCGGAACTGCGCATCTGTTTGGCGCACTTCGGCTGGCCTTGGGTTCACGAAACCGTCATGCTGCTGTTGAAGTACCCGAACGTGTTTACCGACACTTCGCTTCTTCACATGGATAACGCCCTCGATTTTTACCGGCAGGTATTCAAAACGAACATGGGCCCCCTCTGGATCGAGCGGAATTTGAACGACAAGGTCATGTTCGGCACGAACAGCCCACGCTTCAAGGCGAAAAGGCTGCTGCCGGCGCTGGAAGCGATGGAGTTCAGGCCAAAAACGCTGCAAAAAATATTGGGCGGCAATGCACAAGTCTTTTTAGGCGAAAGGAGGAATGATCGGCCATGGTTAAACTAAAAACGATCGTATTGCGTTCGACGGCCGAATTTCAAATGATCAAAATTACCGATACAATCCGCAGCTTTGTTGAAGAATGCGGGGTTCAAAACGGGATCGCGGCCGTGATCTCGGCGCATACCACGACAGGGATCATGATTAATGAAGGACTTGAATGTGTGGAAACGGATATCGAGGAACTGCTGGAGCGACTGGTTCCGAAAGATTTCCCTTATGCGCATGCGCACTTCCTGCCTTCCTACGGAGCAACCGGCAGCAATTCACCTTCTCACTTGAAGTCGATGCTTTCGGGCAATAGCTGCTTGTTCGTCGTGGAGAATGGCCGGATGATTGCCGGCGACGCCCAGGACGTGTATCTTGCCGAATTCGACGGTCCCAAGAGCCGGAAAGTTTATATTCAAGTCATCGGCGAGTAGGACAAGCCGCGGGATGAGTTAGACCCTACATTTCAAATAAAATCTCAAAAGTGAAAGCGAGGATGGAAAATGAAGAACAAAAGACGCAAGAACTTGGTGGGCCATTGGGTGCTGATGATTTCGCTGAGTATGGCGGTTGTGCTGTCCGGATGCGGAAAGAACGAAGCGGGTGCCGGCTCCGGTACGAAAGGAGCGGACGGTAAAACCGCCAATACGGCGTCCGCCGCGCAGGCGGAAAACTTGCCCGAGGCGGTAAAACAGCGCGGAAAGCTTCGCGTTGGCGTCAAAGTCGACTATCCTCCGCTGGGTTATTTGGACGAGACCGGTAAGAACGCGGGTTATGAAATCGGCGTGGTCCAAAAAATGGCCGAATACGCTTTTGGTGATAAAAATGCGGTTGAATTCGTCCCGGTTAACGCCACAAACCGGATACCTTATCTGGATTCCAACAAAATCGACTTTATCGCCGCCACCTTGGGGGTAACCGAGGAACGCAAGAAGCAGCTTGACTTCTCAACGACATTTTTTGACGGCGGTGTCGTTACGGTCGTCAAGAAGGACAGCGGCATTAACGCGATTTCCGATCTTGCGGGCAAGAAGGTCATCGTCATCAAGGGATCCACAGGGTCCACCTATCTTGATGAAAATGTGCCGACGGCCGAGCAGATCAAGATTGAGAGCAATGCCGATGCGTTCCGCGCATTAAAGGATGGCCGGGCCGACGCGATGTTCCATGATGCCGTGCTCATGTCCGAATTCGTAAAAACATCCACGGACTACACGATTGTAGGGGAGCAGGTGGCCTTTGCGCCGATGGCGATCGGCGTCCGTAAAGGCGACGCGGCCATGCTGAAACTGGTGAACGACTCGCTTGAGCAGATGAGACAAGAGGACTATTTTAAATCGCTGATTGAAGAATATATGCCGAAAGCCGGCGATTTGGATCCGATGCAAATGATCCCGAGACCATAACGTCAGCACAAAATCAGGGAGGGGACAGCATGGAAACGAAGCAACCGAAATTATCCATCCGTAATCTGAAGAAACAGTATGGAGATAACCTCATTCTTCGCGGTGTCGATATCGACGTCCATTCCCAGGAAGTGATCGTGATTATCGGGCCGAGCGGCTCGGGCAAAAGTACGCTGCTGCGCTGCATTAACGGTTTGGAGAGCATAAACGACGGGGAGATCTACATCGACGACCAAAAAATCGATTACACCCCGTCTTCCCTGCAAAAAGTCCGGCAAAGGATCGGCATGGTTTTTCAAAGCTACAATCTTTTTCCTCACCTGACGGTCATGGAAAACCTGCTGCTTGCTCCGATGAAGGTGCAAAAACGGGCCAAGAGCGAAGTGCTGCCCCAGGCCAGCGAACTGCTCGATCAAGTCGGACTTCTGGATAAAGCGAACAGTTATCCCGCGCAGCTCTCCGGAGGACAACAGCAACGCGTAGCGATCGCAAGGTCGCTAGTCATGAATCCCGAAGTGCTTCTGTTCGATGAAGTGACGTCCGCGCTGGATCCGGAACGGGTACGCGATGTGCTGGATGTTATGAAGGACTTGGCCGCCCGGGGCACAACGATGCTGATCGTCACCCATGAAATGGGCTTCGGCCGCGATGTCGGCGATCGGATTATCTTTATGGACCAAGGCGTGATCGTGGAACAAGGACCGCCGGAGCAGGTGTTTGGCAACCCGCAGGAAGAACGAACCCGGCAATTTCTTAAAAATGCCATGTAAGATGACACCATGAGGAGGTGCTGAGGCATGAGTTTTGATTTCGGCTATATCATCGATGCATTGCCGCTCTTGCTTACGGGACTCAAAATGACCCTTTTTATCAGCGTGATAAGCATCGCCTTATCGCTGGTTATAGGAATGAGCGGCGCCGTTGTCCGCACCTTGAAAATACCGGTTCTCTCCCAAGTGATCGGCGTCTATGTGGACGTGATCCGGAACACACCGTTATTGGTGCACGTCTTCTTCCTGTATTTCGGCCTGCCGGCTTTCGGAGTGAAGCTGTCTGCGGTTGCGGTAGGCATCATCGCCCTGTCTTTGTGGGGCGGGGCGTTTGCGGCGGAGAACTTTCGCGGAGGAACCGACGCCGTACCGCATGCGTTGATTGAATCCGGTCAGTCGCTCGGACTAAGCACCTGGCAGATCGTGCGTCATATTATCGTCCCGTTGGGCTTTCGGATCAGCTTTCCCGCTTTCAGCAACACCGCTGTTTCGGTGATTAAAAACTCCGCCTATATGACAAGTATTGGCGTTGCGGAGCTGACTTTTGCGGCGATGGATCGGATCGCCTATGATTTTAAAACCTATGAAATGCTGATTACAATAGCGGTTATCTATCTCCTGCTGGTTTGGGGCACCTCGTATTTGTTCGGGCGGATCGAGCGCAAGCTGGATTACAAAAAAGCAAAGAAAGGCAGGGGGCTAAATGGAAGTATTATCGAAAAATTTAAACTTTCTCCTCGACGGGTTGATTAATACGATCTTATTAAGCCTCAGCTGCCTCGGTATTGCCTTGCTGCTCGGTATGATCGTCGGTGTGCTGCAGACCGCAAATTCCAAAGTTGTCGTCAGGATCATGAAGGGATACGCGGAGTTATTTCGCGGTCTGCCGATCGTGATTACGTTGTTCCTTGTGTTCTTTCTCCTGCCGGAAATGGGCATTCAAGTCAACAGTTACATTTCCGCGATGATCGCACTCAGCCTATGGAGCAGCGCCAACATTTCCGTTGCGGTACGCGGAGCCATTCAATCCATCCCTCCCACGCAAACGGAGGCGGGGCTGGCGATCGGGCTAAGTTCCGCTCAGACGATGCGTTATGTAATATTGCCGCAAGCTATACGGCGGATGCTTCCCTCCGTCATCGGACTGATGTCCAATCTTATTCAATCGACCTCACTATCCGTTCTGATCGGCAATCTGGATTTCCTGAAGTCGGTACAGCTCGTTATTGAGCGGGTTGAGCTCATGGAAGGATTGTCGATCGCTACGCAGATGTATACCCTGGTGCTTGCCGTGTATTTCCTGATCTGTTATCCGCTTTCCTTATTGGCCAAAAGGATGGAACGGGTGTACCGCTAAAAATTTGGAGGCATCTATATGTCGGAGGCGCTGCGGAAATACTCGATGCATCTGTACAACTACTTCTTTTACATTGCCTATGCGTCTTATCTCCCTTTCTTGAGCTACTGGTTCGCGGAGGAGGGGTTATCCGCGCAGCAAATCGGTTTTATTTTCTCGATCGGCCCTTTGGTTGGACTGCTGACCCAGCCGGTTTGGGGGATGCTGATCGATTATTACGGGATTGAGAGACCGGTCCTGATCCTAAGCATGGGGATCACCCCCTGGATCATGTTCCTGTACCGTTTGGCCGATCACAGCTTCGCTGTTTATGTAGCCATATCGGTTGTGTTGGCGGTATTCGCATCCGCCACACAGCCTGTGGTCGACGCCGTCACCGTCAGGCATGCGAAGAAAAACGCGCTGAGTTATGGGGCCATACGGGTGTTGGGTTCCGTAAGCTTCGGCCTCTCCGTTACGGTATTTGGGATGCTGTACGACCGGTTCGGTTTGGCGCTGCTCTTCCCGGTCTATCTTTTGTTTATGATGATCATGTGTTTGCTCAGTTTCTTTCTGAAGCCGGAAAAAAGGGACGGGAAGAAAGCGGGAGTGGAGAGTGGACAAGCCCCGCGCAAAAGGATCTATAAGGAAATGGTTCCTTTGTTAAAAGTAGGAAGCTTCTCCTTGTTTCTTATTCCGGTTTTCCTTACGGCGATCGGTCCGCAGGCGAACAATGCTTTTTACTCCGTGTATATCAGCCATTTTGGAGGCGAAGCTTCCGGCAAAATCGGCATGCTTTATACGGTTTCCTCTATCGCTGAAATTCCCGTTTTCTTATTCTCCGGCTACATCATCGGCAAATTGGGGTATGTCAGGACGCTTACCTTCGTCTCGGCGGCGGGAGCGCTTCGTTGGTATATCCTCGCACTGGAGCCCGGGTTTGAGGTGCTTATGTTCAATCAGATTCTATCGGGTGTAACTTATGCCCTATTCCTGGCAACCGGTATTAACTATGCCTACGATAACAGTCCGACGCACACCAAGACGACGGCCCATTCCTTATTCATCGTGGTGTACACGAATATTGCGGGCATTGTGGCCAGCAATATCGGCGGCTTCGTCATTGAAGCGGGCGGTTATCCTCTTCTGTTCGGAGGAGCGGCGGCGCTCAGTTTGCTGGGGGCCGCGGGCTTTTCCATGCTTGGCCGTTTCAAGCCCAAAAAGCTGAACAATTCAACCTAATAATATTAGCAGATCTCTGGGATAGGGGAGAGGCGAATGGGATATGAAAATCTGAGGCTTCGATTGGAACTGCTGCACGCCAAAGTCGGCTTCGGCGATGTGGTGGAGATCGTCAACCGGTTCGGCGGTGATATCGTGTCCGTGGAGACGATTCGCTCGGATATCGGTACCTCCATCCGCGATGTTGACATTCAACTGGAACGGGATGGTTACGAAGGGATCTTGAAAGAACTGGAATTGTTGAACGGGATCCGGATCGTTGAGGTTTCCGATCGCGTCTTTGTTGCCCATCTGGGCGGGAAAATTTCCATTCAGCCCACCATGCAGATCAAGACCACTATGGATTTATCCCGGGTCTACACACCGGGCGTAGCCAGAGTATGTGCCGCGATAGCTCAAGATCCCCAAAGGGCGTATTCCCTGACGTTGAAGAGGAATACGGTGGCGGTCGTGACCGACGGCACCGCGGTGCTAGGGTTGGGAGATATCGGGCCTAGTGCCGCGGCTCCCGTGATGGAGGGCAAGTCCATGCTTTTCAAACAGCTTGCGAACGTGGATGCTTTTCCGATTTGTTTGGATACGAAGGATACGGAGGAGATTATCCGTACGGTCAAGGCGATAAGTCCTATTTTTGGCGGTATCAACCTGGAGGATATCAGTTCGCCGCGCTGTTTTGAGATCGAGCGCAGACTTCAGGAAGAGCTGGACATCCCGGTTTTTCACGATGATCAGCACGGCACGGCCATTGTGGTGATCGGAGGTTTAATGAATGCCCTGAAGGTGATCGGAAAGCGGATGGAAGAGATTAAGGTCGTCGTGAACGGCGTCGGCGCCGCCGGCGTATCCATCTGCAAAATGCTGATTACCGCCGGTGTCAAGCATCTGATCCCCGTGGACCGGAGCGGAGCGATCGTCCGCGGCGGCAGCTATGATCATCCGATGTGGAGCTGGCTGGCGGATCAGCCGCAGGTGGGTGATCGGACGGGTCAGCTATCGGACGTGATAGAAGGGGCGGATGTGTTTATCGGTGTTTCCCGGGCCGGCGTGTTGTCGGTTTCACATATCCAAGCTATGGCCGAGAATCCGATCGTCTTCGCCATGGCCAATCCCGAGCCGGAAATTTCCCCGGAAGAAGCGATGCCGCATGTGCGGATTTTTGCAACCGGACGCAGCGACTATCCGAATCAAATCAACAATGTGCTGGTCTTTCCCGGCGTTTTTCGCGGTGCGCTGGATTGTGGAGCGAGTCTGATCAACGAAGCCATGAAACTGGAGGCGGCCAAAGCGATTGCGGATGTCATAAGCGAATCCGAGCTGAATGAACGATACATCGTGCCGAACATTTTTAACGAGAGGGTCGTCGTTAAGGTCAGGGAAGCCGTAATCCGGGCTGCGCTCAAAACGGGCGTGGCCAAGAGGATCCCTTCCGATTTTAGCGCATCGCTGCCGGAGGAAGGAGAGATGGTTCATGCTGCCGGAATCACATAGAATTGAGAAGGATTTTTTGGGAGAGAAACAGGTGCCCCTTGATGCCTATTATGGAATTCAGACGATGCGTTCCGTGGAAAATTTCCCAATCACAGGTTACCGGATTCATGAACGGTTGATCTGCGCCCTGGCCATGGTGAAAGAAGCCGCCGCGAAGGCAAATCGCGAGACGGGAAGGCTGAAGCCCGAAATAGGCGCGGCCATCGAGCAGGCTGCCGGGGAGATCCGGGCAGGCCGCTTCCATGACCAGTTTGTCGTCGATCCGATTCAAGGGGGAGCGGGAACTTCGATAAACATGAATGCCAATGAGGTGCTGGCCAATCGGGCGATTGAGCTTCTGGGCGGAGTCAAAGGGGATTATACCCGGGTAAGTCCCAATACGCATGTGAATATGTCGCAATCTACCAATGACTGTTTTCCGACGGCATCGCAAATCGCGATACTTGGTTTAATGGAGGATCTATTAAGCGAGATGGAATCCATGTCTGCGGTGTTTCATGCCAAGGCCGAGGAATTCGATGCCGTGATCAAAATGGGGCGGACCCACCTTCAAGATGCGGTGCCGATCCGGTTAGGCCAAGAGTTTGGGGCTTACGCCAGAGTATTATCCCGGGATATCGGGCGAATTGCACGCGCCAGAGAGCATTTGCTGACGATTAACATGGGGGCGACTGCGGTAGGTACCGGTCTCAACGCGGATCCGAGGTATATCGAGCGGGTAGTCGAAGCACTGGGCAAGATTAGCGGTTTGCCGCTCCGTCTTGCGGAGCACATGCCGGATGCGACTCAAAATACGGACAGATTTACGGAATTGTCCGCCGCGCTAAAAATCTGCATGCTGAACATGTCTAAAATCTGCAATGACTTGCGCCTCATGGCTTCGGGACCAAGCGCGGGTTTTGGCGAAATTCATCTGCCGCCCCGTCAGCCGGGTTCCTCGATCATGCCCGGGAAAATAAACCCCGTGATGTGCGAGGTCATCAACCAGGTGGCATTTCAGGTTTTTGGTAACGATCTTACGATCTGCCTGGCCTCCGAAGCCGGCCAGTTGGAGCTTAACGTGATGGAGCCGGTGCTTGTTTTTAATTTGCTGCAATCGCTGGACATTATGAAAAACGCCTTTGGCGTATTTAAGATCCATTGTCTTGAGGGTATAACGGCCAACGAGGAACGCTGCAGCAGCCATGTGAATTCAAGCACCGGCCTGATTACCGCGCTGAATCCTTATATCGGCTATGAGACATCGTCCCGAATCGTCAAAGAAGCGATAAACTCGGGGAAAACGGTGCGCGAGCTGTTGCTCGCTCATCATTTGATCGATCAAAAACAGTTGGAAACGATCCTGGATCCTTATCGAATGACAAGTCCAGGGATAGCTGGGGAGAGAAAAACGGAATAAAAAGTTGACATTGTATGCGATAAATTGTATAAGTATATATAATACAACATATAACAACTAAACCATGGAGGCGAGATCATGAGCGTAGCAAATGTATTGACTACAGCGCAGGAGCAAGTGAATCAAATCATTGAGGCCTACAAAGAAAGAGAAATCCGTCGGGTATTTCTGGTGGCTTGCGGCGGGTCCTCCGCTTTGATGTATCCGAGCAAATACTTTATTGACCGGGAATCGACCCAAATCACGGCGGAAGTATACAACTCCAACGAATTTATTTACCGCAATCCCGCGACGCTGGGTTCCGATTCATTGGTTATTCTTTGTTCCCACAAGGGGAAAACACCGGAAACGACCGAAGCGGCCAAATTTGCCAAAGGAAAAGGAGCTCTTACCGTTTCGCTGATGTATGTTGAGACCGCTCCATTAGCCGAAGAGTCCGACTTTATTGTAAATTACAGCTGGGCGCCGCCGGGGCAACTGGATCCGCATCCGGAAATCGCCAACTATGCGGTATTGTATCGTTTGACCATGGGTCTGTTGGCCGTTAAGGAAGGAAACAAGAAATACGAGAAGCTGCTGAGCAGCTTGGACAACTTCGGTCAAGTGCTGAAGAAAGCGAAGGAGCAATCCTTGGAGAGCGCCAAAGCCTATGCCCAAGCCTTTAAAAATGAGTCCGTCATCTACACGATGGCAAGCGGAGTAAACTACGGAATCGCCTACTCCTTTGCGATTTGCATTCTGATGGAAATGCAGTGGAAACATTCCCATGCGATTCATGCCGGTGAATTCTTCCACGGACCGTTCGAAATTCTGGATAAGGACGTACCGTTTATCCTGTTGAAAGGGCTGGACGAAACCCGTCCGATGGAAGAAAGAGCGCATAAATTCCTTAAAGAGCATGGCGAGAAGCTGTTGATTCTGGATGCCAAGGAATTCGACATGAGCGGAATCGATGAAGAACTGAAAGGATACCTTGCGCCGCTGTTGCTGAACTTTGTCCTTCGCGTTTACGCCGTCGAACTTGCGGCCGCAACGGGACACGCGCTGGAAACAAGACGTTACATGTTCAAGGTTCCTTATTAATCCAGCATGTTAATCGAATAAGTAATAAAAAAATGGCCTCCGCTAACGGAGGCCATTTTTATCATCTTGCTTAACTTTCGCCGAAGAATCGACTCGATCCGGATTGTCTTTATTAAAGGTACGCCTCATTCGGGTCGTCGCCGAGCTCTTCGAGGGTCAAAAAGTCAAATCGGACCTCCAGTTCTTTGCCTTGGGGACTGCAGGCGTACAATCCGGCATAAACCGGGGCACCCGGAGGAAGATCCAGGTGAGCGACGCGGATTTGCGACCAATGCTCCCCATCCCAGGAATAATCGGCATAACTATTTTGACCGATTTTGGAAAGCCGGAAGAACATCTCGATTTCGCCGCCGGGAAGCGCTACGGATTGGGTCGACCAATCCGAATAGCCCCGGTTTGTCACCACCGCTCCGAGTTTTCCGGTCCCTTCCGCTATGTATTCCACTGAGGTTTTGATCCATAGCTCCTCGGAGAACCGGATCATTAACCCGGCCTGATCGTATCGCGATTTCGGCCGGGCGATGACTTTGGTTGTCATTCTGAAATTTTTCGGAGTAGCCGTATATAAGAAATGCCCGCTATCGGCTTGAAAACCGTAGTGCGTCTTTTGCCAAAAATCCGTGTTCTCTTCGGTATGCAGCACAAGCTGGCTAAGTTCCGTATCAATAAACCAGCTTCGAGGCTCGTCATGCCAGGCGAGCCCCTCAGTTAACCGCGGATTCCGGAATTGTTCGTCCAATAGTAAAGTATTTATCATCATTAACTCGAACTGCCCCTTCTGGATTTATAATAGCCGTGCCCCAGATTTCCGTGACGGTGATGAAAGTCGGAGGATGAGCCCCGGCGACGGGCATATCCATGGCTGCTGCTGTATCTTTTGCCGTAGTGTTTCGCGGAGCTGCTGTAACGCCTTCGATGACGACTATGAGAGGAGGAGTGCAGAAACTTGTCGATCCATTTTCTTAACATCCCTATTCCACCTTTCTAGATGGTAATATTTACTTTAACTTTATTCGGATATTATCACAAAAGGAACGGCACCTTCAACTTTCGGTAGATTCGCCGTATTCATCGTGGAGGCGTCGGAGGCGAAGCAAATCTTCCTTCAGGCGATGAATGCCGGCATACGGCTTCCGCAGCTCCAGCAAGCGTTCCAGAATTTGTCGAAGCTCGTCGGACAGGTCCAGTTCTTCCTGCCAGCTCCGATCGTTTGCCTTAGAGGAGGGGGAATCGTCGGGCTCAAAGGAGGAATACAGCAGAAACAGCATAAAATGCCCGATGTCGAAAAGGTCGGTCTGAATTTCCGCGGTTTTGAACCGACCTGAGGAGGAACGGATAAATGGAAATCCCATTCCTGGAGGCCGCTCCCGGGGAGGGGGTTCTCCGATTTTTCGGGCCAGCCCGAAATCGATCAGATACAACCGGCCATCATGTATAAACACGTTCGGAATTCGCAGATCCAGATGCACAAACCCTTTTTGATGAATATGTTCCACCAGGTCGAGCAAATCCAGCGTATAACGGACGCAATCCTCTTCGGTCAACCGCTTCCCTTGGTCAAAAATCAAATCCTCGAACGTATCGCCGTGCAAAAAAGACATGACCAAATAAGCGCCGTTCTTATCTTTAAACAAGTCGATGTATTCGGGAATTTGCGGATGTCCGACGGTTTTCAAGATGTCCGCTTCTCTTTTCAAAAAGTTCTCGGCGCGGGAGCCTTTGCTGGGTCTCGCTTGCTTCACCGCGACGGAGGACCCGCTGATCCGATCCGTACATTTATATATTAATCCGTAGCTTCCCTCACCAATCAACTCTTGGACGATATACCGTTCGGCCAGCGTTTTGTTGGTTTCCAAAGGGTAATCGCGCCAGGCTTTCATAAACGACTTAAAGTTTAACAGGAAGCGCATGTTTGTCGATATCACCGTCCTTACGTTCGCAGGGAGCGTTATCCCGATTTAAGGTAAATTATATCGCATACCGGGGTCCCTCGCGAAATCCCAGACTTTAGTCCGGGTAAAAAACGGTCCGTAGTCGGTTTTTCATAGAGGTTCGTGTATAATAATCTAGAATAACAACTTTAGATTCAAAACATTTAAATTCTCGATACATAAGTTGAGGTATAACATCGGATGAACAAAGCAGAGAACCAGCAAGCGGACGCTTGGTACAGGCGGGCGGAGCTAAAGGCCGCTGAGTATTTTTCGAAATTGCGGGCGGATGTAAAAGAAGGGTCTTATCTCCCCGCGCTAATCGAGGACTTTCAAAAGTGGCAGAAGAAGCATGTCCGGGCCGGTTCGATCCTGTCCTTTTTTTCTCGCTTCAACAGGAAGCAGCCGGACTCGACGGATTTCCATCGATATATCGCCTGGTTGAACTATGCCGGAAAACTGGACAGTTACCTGGAACGCAGCATTTCCTATATCTATTTGCGGGATTTGGGAAAAGATTTGAACTCCGGGCGGACGAAGTTCAAAGTCGACCGATTGGTCACCGAGATCAAGACGCTGCTGAACCATCCTTCCGATGAAAATAAGGAGCGCCAACCGGATTTCATCAGTTTAGCCGCGTTTTACCGTTGGGCGCAAAAGGAATCCGTGGAGAATGCGGCCATTTGGGTGATTCACAAAATCAAAGGCGTATCCCCCCGAATCCCCAAAGAAATGAACGCGGAGGAAGCAAAGCGGAAATTAATCAAGATTATCGTCGGCGTCGTGATGCACGCGTTGGATGAAATGGACGAAGGGGAGATTTCTTCCAAGGAACGCTCCCGGAGGTTGGACGAAGCGATCCGGCTCGGTTATTATTATGGACTAACTTACCCGTTTATCGATGATCTGCTGGACTCCGGGGCGTTGCAAGACGAAGAGAAAGAGCGTTATTCCTCGATGATCCGGGCCACATTAACGAATGGAGCCGTACCTGAGCTGGGGGATTGGAGCGGCGGTAACCCCGAATTGGTACGTTACGTTCATGATGAGCTGCGGGAAGCGTATGAATACATCAAAAATTACCAAAGTCAGGAGACCCGGAATCTTTTTTATGAACATTCCTATGTGTTTTTTCACTCCCAGGACATGGACCGGCTCAAGGACTTAAAAAAGCCGGATTACAGCAATGAAGAGTTGTATTTGCCCATCATCATCAAATCCGCTTCCTCCCGGCTCATCGTCCGGTCCGTTCTTAGCGCTCCGCTGGATGAAGACTTTAACCAGCGAGTGTTTTACTACGGGCTGTATAATCAGCTGGCCGATGATTTTGCCGATATGTTCGACGACTTAGAGGACGGAGCGGTTACCCCGTATACCTATTATTTAACCTATCGCCATGAACGGCCCGATTTAATCAACCCGTTTGAATTATATTGGACCGTCATATCTCATCTGATACACCACGTTTATCAATCGGACCCGTTAACGCGCGAAATTATTCTGGATCGGGCCATCAATGGCCTGAAACGATACCAACAACGTGTCGGCCGGGATAAATATAACGAAATCATGGAGATCTTCGCCGCCGGAATCCCGGAATTGAACCAAGTGATCCAGTATATGGTACGAAAAGCGGAAGACGTGGACTTTTTTGACAAGCTGCTGCGGGATCAACTGCTTTTAACGATGAGAAACAATCACAAGGAAAAGGAAGAATTCTATACAACGATCCAAACCGCCCGCGCCTGGATTAATGAATGGTTGAAGATCCCCCGACCTGACGCTTTACCTGCGGCAAACGGGCTGCTCATCGATACGGCCAACTACAGTCTGGAGGGGAGCGGCAAGCGAATCCGCCCCGTACTCGCATGGGTGATGGGGGTTAAGGAATACGGACTGGAAGCTTCCGCCTTAAAGCCGTTATTGAATGCGCTGGAGTATATGCACACGGCTTCCTTGATCTTCGACGATCTGCCGACGCAGGACAATTCGGCGACGCGGCGGGGGAGACCGACCCTCCATCAGGTACACAATAGTGCCATCGCCGAATTGACGGGGATTTATCTCATTCAGAAAGCGATTGAAGAGCAGGCCTCCCTGGATGGGTTTGACAGCAAAACCGTGCTGAGTGTATTGCGATATTTATCCCGCAAGGCGGGGGAAATTTGTATGGGTCAAGCGATGGATTTGAACTCAAAAGGAAAAGTGCTGACTTTGGAGGAATTAAACACACTTTGCTTCTATAAAACGGGGATCGCTTTTGAAGTCTCGCTCGTCGCCCCCGCAATGCTTGCACAAGTGCAAGAATCGGACATTGCATGGCTCAAAAAGGTGGCCTACCACGCAGGAATCGCTTTTCAAATCAAGGATGATTTGCTGGACGGGGAAGGCGATCTTGAATTGCTGGGGAAGCCTACCGGCAAAGATGTCGAAAACAACAATTCCACCTTTGTGACGATTCTTGGGCGGGACGGGGCCGCTCAGGCGATGTGGGAGCACTATTGCCTCGCGATGGAAGCGGTGAAGGAGCTTCCGTTGACTACCGGTTTTTTAAAGCACTTATTGAACTATATCATCGTCCGGGACAATTAGGATGACAGTAAACGGCCTAGTTTTCAAAGCAACGTCCTTTCATAAAAGGGCGTTGCTTTTTTCGTTTGTCTGAGAAAATATCCAATATTGACTAAACAATATTGTCTAATATAAGATATGGGCAAATAGCCAACGTTGACTATTTGAGTTGGAGGAGGAATTGGGATGAGCTGGTTAACAGGCAAAACACCGCCCTTTTTGAATCATGTAGGGGAAGAGGAACGCGAAAGTGTTGCGGAATTGAAGGCTGTACCTATCGGAGACGTAGACCAGTGGATATTGATCCGGGGAGAGAAACGGACGAATCCCGCGCTGTTGTTCGTTCATGGCGGGCCTGGGCAAAGCCACATGTATTTGTCACATCTTTTGGACACGGAATTGGAGAAGCATTTTACGATAATCCATTGGGATCAACGGGGGGCGGGCAAGTCATTTCGGGCGGGTAAACGGGATCCGTCCAAAATGAATCTGGAGCAACTGGTTCAGGATGCGGGCGAGGTCATCACCTATGTCAAAAGGAGGCTGGGGATCGAGCGGTTGTTTGTCCTGGGCCACTCCTTCGGAACGATCCTCGGCGTGTTGATCGCTCAGCGGTATCCGAGGCACATTCGCGCTTACATCGGACTTTGTCAGGCCGTAGGACTCTTGGATTGTTTAACCGACTCGTATCGGTATTTACTGGAGGAAGCGGCGAAAAGAGGGGACGAGAAAGCGGTGCGGGAACTGCGAGCCATCGGTGAGCCGCCGTTTCGCCATTTTACAAAAGGGTTGTGGAAGTACTCGGTTATTTTACAAAAATACGGCGGCAAGGTTCATGGCAAAAAGGGGTGGGAGATTTTCAGAGCCATTTGGTCCGCACCAGAGTATACGGTGTTCGATAAACTCCGTTATGTTCGGGGAGTCACGTTTAGTGTGAAGCATTTGCACCGGCAGCTGCTGACGCATCATTTGGAGAAGGTGGTTCCCCGGGTCGAGGTGCCCGTTTATTTCCTGCTGGGCGCTTACGATCAGGCCACGCCAAGCGATCAGGCGGCCCGGTACCTTGAGAAGCTGGACGCACCGGCCAAGAAGCTGATCGTGTTTGAGCAGTCGGCTCATATGCCCCATTACGAAGAGCCGGAACGGTTTTTACAAGAAATGATAGTGCTTCGCGATGCGGGGAACTTCTAAAGAAAGAGCCGGGCAATGGTGCCCGGCCGAGCTTCTCTTTACTGACGGCGCCGCGTAAACAGATGGAAGGTGACGCCGAACCGGTCTTTGACCATGCCGTAAGCTTCGCTGAAGTGAACTTGCTGCAAAGGAAAAACGGTCTGACCGCCCTCAGACAAGCCGTCGAAGAAACGCCGGGTCGTTTCGGCGTCAGGCGTCGTAATGCAGACTTGGACGGTTTCGCTCCGATCCGTGGATGCGGTGGTTTCCAGAGAATCCGCAACAAAAAGATCGGCTTCTCCGATTTTTAACACGGAATGGGCTAACCTGCTTCGTAACCCAGGGGGGAGGGTGTCTCCGGAGGCATCCGGCGCCTCCCCGTAAGTTTGCTTAAACAGCGTCTTGGCCCCTAGTGCCGTTTCATAGAAGTCGATAGCTTCCTCGGCTTGGCCGTTCAGCATAATGAAGGGGGTGATTTGAAATGACATCGTAAACTCAGCTCCTCGAATAGTAAGGTTAACCCGTCCGGCGATTTATCGGTCTAGGTTTGTAATCAGTATACCCTCAGATAGTGACAGGTTTTGTCATAGTCGGATTCGTTGCGAAAAAAATTGACATAATCGATAGTAGTAACTATAATGGTTACAACTGGAGGGTGATTACTTGAAACAAATTAGCACTCGTTTTTCTATAGCGGTGCATACCCTTTCCCTGATTGCCATAAGCCCTGTGGACTGTACCGGAGATTTTATCGCAGGGAGCGTAAATACGAATCCGGTAGTGATCCGCAGAATTATGAGCATGTTAAAAAAAGCGGGGCTGGTGGATGTCCGTCCGGGAGTAGGTGGAGCTACATTGGTTCGGGACCCGGCTCAAATCACGCTTCTCGATATATATCGCGCCGTCCATGTGACGGAAGAGAACCGGCTGTTCCGAATTCATGAGAATTCCAACATTCAATGTCAGGTGGGCCGGAATATCGAGAAGGTTCTGCAGGAGGAATTGGCCGAGGCCCAAACCGCTATGGAGCAAAGATTGGCACAAACGACACTGGATGAACTGATCCACCGATTCAATTGAAAATAAGCCTCTTGAAGAGGCCTTATTTTATACATTTGTTGTAACATGAATAGTTATAACAATAAACATTACAACACATATGGAGGTATGGTATATGAAGATGCTAGTAACTGGAGCGACAGGGAAACTGGGCAAGAAAGTGGTGGAACATCTGCTGAAAACCGTGCCGGCCAGCCAGTTGGCCGTTAGCGTACGCAATCCGGAGAAGGCGGAAAACTTGCGGGCCTTGGGTGTGGATGTTCGTCAAGGCGACTTTGATGTTCCCGAAAGTCTTGATTTGGCTTTTGCGGGAGTCGACCGCATGCTGCTGATTTCCGCGGACGGGGATAACGAAACACGGATCCGTCAGCATACCAACGCCGTTGAGGCGGCCGTCCGGGCAAAGGTGGGCTTTATTGCCTATACCAGCCTGGCCAATGCTCAGGACAGCAAGCTCTTCCTGGCTCCTACCCATCAAGAGACAGAGAAGGCGATTATGAAGACGGGCATTCCGTACGCTTTTTTGCGCAACAACTGGTACCTGGAGAATGAAATCTCAAGCGTTCAAGGCGTCCTCGCGGGAGCACCGTGGGTAACCTCGGCGGGGAGCGGTAAAGTCGGATGGGCTTCACAGCAGGATTACGCCGAAGCCGCGGCGGCGGTTTTGTCCGGAACAGGCCACGAAAATACGATTTATGAGCTATCCGGCAAACCGCTCAGTCAAGAGGAATTGGCATCCGCAGTCGGCAAGGTGCTGGGGAAAGAGGTTCCCGTACAGCAGGTCGATGATGCGACTTACGCGGAAATCATGAAAAATGCCGGCGTTCCCGATTTCGTCATTCCGATGCTGGTCAGCATTCAACAGGGCATTCGGGAAGGGGATTTGGAAATCCGGAGCGACGATTTCGAGAAAGTGCTTGGCCGTCCGCTAACGTCGCTGGACGATGCGCTCCGTCAACTGGTCCGGACTTTGTCCTGATTGGGCTGAGTTTTGTGCCGCAGGTGGTAAGATCCAACCTATCAAAGCTGCAAGAATATCCTTTCTTGCGGCTTTTTTTATTTGCGGACAATCGTGCTGATCCAAGAGGGGAGTCATGGAAGGTTTGGTTTAGTTGTGATAAAATTAGATCAAATTTATAGGATTTTATCAGCTTAATGAAATAAGCCGAAGGAGTTGATTTCCACTGAAGAACCGTGAAAGCGCCATCTTTGAATCCGCATCGATTTCCCCGTTGGAGAACCGGATTGCCAGTGTATTCGTCCATGTAACGGATTTAAGGAAATCCGCGGAATGGTACAGCCGTTTGTTAGGCCTTCCGGTTTTTGAGGAGCGGCTTAACGGCGGGCCCGTGTATTGGTTTGAGTTTAAGGGAACTCATCTGATCCTTGATTCGAATACGGCAAACCGGCAAAACCCGGAGTGGGATGAAAGCATGAAGCCAAGGATCATGTTCAAAACCTCAAATTTGGAGGAAGCTTACCGATACGTCCTAGAGAAGGGTGAGACCATCCTTGAGCCGGAATATCACGGAACAATGGCGTATTTCAATTTCCGCGACCCCGAAGGAAATGCGCAGATGGTTTGCTGGAGCGCTTCTCCGGCCGAGGATACCGAATTCATAACGGAAAGTCCGATTTTGCCGAAAATAGGCGGGGTGTTTGTGGATGTGAAGCATATCCCGGAGACGGCGCGCTGGTATTCCGATCTGCTGGGCGTCCCGTATGATGCTTCCGCGGCAGGCGGAGCGATATACTCGGTTCCCATGGCAGATGGCGCCGCACTTTTGCTTGATCGGAACGGCTTTATGAATGGCGGTGCATTCACAGAGCCTTTATATTTCGAAACGGAACACTTTGATGCGGCGCTGGAATATATCTCGCGTCAGGGGTTTCAACTGACGGGGAAGCCCGGCTATTTTCCCGACTTGAAGGAAGCGGCTCTGCTGGATCCCGACGGCCATCGCATTATTGTGGCTCAAATGATGAGCTAGGAAGAGTGGGGATTTTTATTTTTTGCTTGACAAAAAACAGGCTCTTGCTTTAATCTGGTAAAAATTATGGAAGCTGCGCAGGAAAGGATGTGAACCAGGATGAAAACACGGATGTTTTTCGTTGAAATTCCAAACTTGGAACAGTGGTCCCTTTATGAGGAGAGCCGCTTATTTCTTCGTGCCCGGAATAGATCTTCATCCTCTTCACGCGGAGTGCTCGAAATATCCTCCTGTATTCGTACAGGTACTGCGTAGGCATTCAAAAATATGTCTATACGTTTTGGATATAAGGCCGCTGAGGAAACTCGGCGGCTTTTTTGCATCTATGTTATCGAAAAAAAGTAAAAAAAGGGTTGACACCCAAAAAAAGCCGTGATAACATCAAATCAGTAAAACGGTAAAACATTAAAGCGATAATGCATGAAAGTAATATCGGATAACGAAAGTACGACAAATCTACGAAGAAAGGAAGGGATAGGTTATGAAAAAACTTTTTACGCCTTATTATGCCGAGACCATGTTCAACGAGACGCATCCATCCAGCCAGGATTGGCGCGAATGCGAGAATAACGAGTTGTTGGCCGGCTTAGATCAGGCCTATCTCGAGCCGATTATGAGTAGCTTTTACGTACCGCGTTTAGTCCGTATCATCCCGAAAGGAGGAGGAACGGTACTGACGTGATTGTGAATCGCGGACCGTTCTGAATCCAGATCCGTAGATCCATAGCTTTGTACGTAAAAGGCTGCTTGCACCTTCGCAAGTGGTCCATTTGTGCTTGCCTTTGTCAGCTTATGAAGTTGAAAGGGGCCGGTTCAATGGAACGCTTGGAAGGGGAGTAGTCTTTTTTTGATCCCCATGGGGAACGTATGTACCGGTTAATTTCTCGATATTGCCTCTTAGCCAAGCCGGTAAGGCGACGGCCTTTGAAGCCGCGACCCCAGGTTCGAGCCCTGGAGAGGCAGACATGCGGTTGTGATGGAATGGCAGACATGCGGGTCTTAAAAACCCGTGAAGCGCCAGCTTCGGTTGTGGGTTCAAGTCCCACCGGCCGCACCAAAAGTACATAACATACGGTTCGCAAAGTGTGAGTCGGTCACTTGTCGGGTTAGTAATGGTGGCCGAACGAAACACAAGCTGTAAAAAATCAGCGGGAGTTAAGCCCGCTCCAAGCCACGATTTACCGTAGTCCATCAACACAGTTTTCATGGCGTGGTGGTGAAATTGGAGAACACACCGGCCTTTCACGCCGGGATTTGCGGGTTCAAGCCCCGTCCACGTCATTTTTCTCCAAATAGGGGTCCATGTCCTCGGCGGCGAGTCTGCCTCCAAAGCAGACTGAGGTGGGTTCGATGCCCACGGCCCCTGCCAATTTTAACAAGTGCCGATGGGTGAGAGGTTGAAACCGCCAGACTGTAAATCTGGTCCGTAAAAAGCGCGCTGGTTCGAATCCGGCTCGGTACATTTCTGTTCACTTGGCGGCCACAATAACATAAGAATAAAAAAACCAACATTGCCGCTCGATGGGCAAATCCGGTCCGATCCATGGACCGTCAAATCCAAAGCGAAAGGAAGAAGCCAGCCTTGCAGTACAGGTGAATCCCATGAAAAGAAAAACACGTCAATACCCATTTATTCATGAAACGACATTCCGGAATACGACGGAGCAGGATCTGGAATTTAGCGAAGTGCTGAATCGGATTTCCCGATTCGTCGCGGCCGATCCGAGGGGCGTCTATGATCTTGTGATCACGACCGACGCACAGACGCATCCGGGGCATACCAAATTCGTCAGTTACATTGTGGTGTACCGAGTCGGAAAAGGAGCTTGGTTATGCAGCCGTCAGGTGATCCTGCCCCGGGAAATCTATTCCGTTCAAGAAAAGCTATCCTTGGAGACCTCTTTCAGTCAAGAAATTGCTGGGCAGTTCGGTTATGAAGAACGAGCCGCCCTTGAAAATATCATTTTGCCGCACATGGAACAGGGCGCGGATATCCGGTTTATCGTGGATATTGACGGCGGGAGCGGGCCGAAAAACAAAACCGCAGCCTACCTGGCCGAAATGGTGGGTCGCATTGAAGCGATGGGTTTGATCGCAAGGGTTAAGCCGGAGTCGGTAATGGTAAGCATCGCGGACCGCGAAACCAAAAAGCCGTATCCCTTCAAGGTTGTTTGATTTGAGAACCGCGGCGGTAGGACTAAATATGAGGCGGAGGCTGCGCTTTAGCCATCGCTTCTTTTTTATTGCATTTTTTTCTTCAACCCTGGATGATAGGAGTAATATTTTGGGGAGGTTGAACATGGAAATCGTCAGGCTGCAGGAAAAAGATATCCGTCCAGCGCTAGAACTGGTCTGGAGCGTATTTCGGGAATTCGAAGCTCCGGAGTATACCGACGAGGGTGTAGAGGCTTTTAAACAGGTCATCTCGTACGAGACGTTGTTAGAGCGGTTCAGACGAGGAGAGGTCCACTTTTGGGGGAGTAAGGTAAACGGGAAGTGGATCGGCGTTATAGCCACGATGGGAGAAAGTCATATATTCTTGTTATTCGTAAAAAGAGAGCACCACCGGCAAGGGATAGCGAATCGGTTGTTCCGTACCGTGGAGGAGCGTTGCCGGTGCCTGCCGGACATCAAACGGATGACGGTAAATTCCTCGCGCTTGGCCGTCCCGTTTTATCGTCGTCTTGGTTTTACGGAGACCGGCAAGGAGAGGACGGTTAACGGAATCCGATTTACGCCGATGGAGTTCATGTACTAAATTTGGAAATCTGTTACCGGCCATACAAAATTCAAAATTCGAACGTGCTAAGATGTTCCTCGGCAACGCAAAAGAAACCAAAGAGGAACAGGAGTGGGTTAGGAGTTGAAGAAAGAAATTGCATGGTCTGCAAGTAAACGTTGGACTGCGGTAACCTTGGCGTTCTTGATGTTGTTTGGAGGCGTCTTTTTCGCTGCTGAACCGGGAACGGCTTTGGCGAAAGCGGAGATTACCGCAACGGCGACCGCCGAGAGCGGGGAAGTCCAGCCGGGTTCAAGCACGACGATTCAAATTCAGGTCACTTCCTCGGAGTCGAGCGCGCTTATGCTCGATGTGGGAATCTATGACGACTCCCTGCAGCCGGTCGACCGAATCATTATCGATCCGATCCATGTCGTGGCCGGTGAAACGAAAACGGTGCCGGTCGTCTGGAACGTTCCGGGGACACTAACCAAGGGGAATTATTGGATCAGTTTCGGCGTGTTCGGTTCGGGCTGGAGCTCAAGCGTGAACGAATGGTTCGCCGGCGCGGCGAAGTTTGCGGTCGGAGGCGGCGGGACAGGGCCGGTAACGCTGCCGGTTCCAACCGGGTTGACGGCCGTGCCGCAAAAAGACTCGGTCGCCTTACAGTGGAATTCCGTCACCGGCGCGACGTATTATGAGTTGGAGGCGGACGGAGCCGTCCTTCAGCTAGGAGCGGTTACAACCTATAAGCATGCGGGATTGGAGCCGGATACGCAGCATAGTTACCGCATCCGGGCGAAGAATGCCGAAATGACCAGCGACTGGAGTCCGGTTGTCATGGCGCGAACGCTATCCGATGTCATTACTCCGGTTTCCGACATTAAGCTGGAAGTCTCGTGGAACCCGACGGAGTTGTCGACATCCACGCTGGGGCCGAATTTTAAAATTACGAATACAGGCAGCCGGGCGATAAAACTGAGCGATCTGAAGGTCCGGTATTATTTTACGGTGGATGACGAAGATATTCCGCTGAATATCGGCTTTTGGAGTACGGTAGCGAAAGAAACCGTGGTTCCGCAATTTGCCACGATGCCGATTCCTTCCGCCAAAGCCGACACGTATTTGGAACTCGGTTTTAAACCGGACGCCGGCAATCTGAGTCCGGGCGGATCGGCTACGATCGGTACCTGGATCTATAAAAAAGATTATCCTTCATTCGATCAAAGCAATGATTATTCGTTTACGGACTCGAATAGCTCCGTGGCTACTACAAAAGTGACCTCCTATTTGGACGGTAAGCGAGTTTGGGGCGAAGAGCCGGAGCCGCTGGTTATGCCGTCTTCTCCAACCGGGATCGCCGCGATTCCTACGGATACGACGATCACCCTTACCTGGCAGCCTGTGGATGGCGCGGTTTCCTACGTGGTTAAAGCCGATGGCATCCCTCACGAGGTAAATGGGACCTCTTTTACCCACGAATGGCTGAGAACGGGAAGCCGCCACACGTACAAAGTGAAGACCAAAACGGCAACCCAGGAAAGCGCATGGAGCGGCCTTCTTACGGTCAAAACAACCGGGGAGCAAGTGATTCCGGCACCGGTGAACCTTCGGGTGACAAAGACGGATACGTCCATCAAATTGACTTGGGGGGCTCCGCCCGACGCGGAAATTACCGGTTACGACATTGAAGTCGACGGCCAAGTAAACGACAACGGACTGGAGACGTCCTATGCGCACGAGAACCTGACGCCGGGTTCCGTGCACACCTACCGGGTACGTGCCAAGGAGAACGCCACGCTCGGCGCCTGGACCGATCTTTTGACGCAAAACACGACAAAGACGCCGACGGGAGCGTTCGACGTGCAGATCGACGTGGACACATCCAAAGACCGGGCGCCGATTAGTCCTTACATTTACGGGACGAACGACGATTTGACCAATACGGAGAAGTGGACGTCCCGCCGTGTGGGAGGAAACCGTCTAACTACTTACAATTGGGAGAATAACGCCTCGAATTCCGGTGACGACGAAAATTACCACAGCGATTATTACGTCGCTCACTACTACGGCGGTGTGCCTTGGAGCGAAAAGCCGACGGAGCCGGGGATCGGGATCAGCGGCTTCCACAACAAATCGCTGCAATACGGCGCGTACACGCTCGCTTCGCTGCAGATTGCCGGATATGCGGCAAAGGATGCGGACGGTTATGTGCGTGATGGCGAACAGGCGCCTTCATCCAGATGGGTGGAAGTGAAGCCGGAGAAAGGCGGGCCGTTCGATGCGGCTCCAAATCCGAACGACGATGCGGTATACATGGATGAAATGGTCAATTATCTGGTGAAAAAACACGGGGACGCTTCGACGGCCACGGGGATTCGCGGTTATGAGCTCGATAATGAGCCGGGATTGTGGGTTGATAACCACAAGTACATTCATCCGGGACCGGCTGGCGCGGAAGAAGTTTTGAGCAAGGGTTTGGCGACAGCCAAAGCGGTCAAAAAGGTGGACCCGCAAGCTGAAATTTTCGGGCCGGCCACCTTTGGTTTCGACGACATGTACAGTATGCAAGGAGCTCCGGATTGGCCGCAAGTGCAAGGAAATTATGAATGGTATGTCGATTACTATCTCGACCATTTCCGGGTGGAAGGCGAGAAGCTCGGGGGCAAGCGTCTGCTCGACGTGTTGGATCTCCACTGGTATCCGGAGACCTCCGCGGGAGGACACCGGATTCAAGATAAAGCTGGCAACAACGTGCTGGCGACGAACCTGGCCCGCGTGCAGGCCCCGCGCCAGCTATGGGATCCGAGCTATTCCGAATCGAACAGCCGTTTCTTCCTGTTTCACAGTCCGTTTTTCCCGCTGATTCCGAAACTGCAGCAGTCGATCGATACGTACAATCCAGGAACGAAGCTCGCGTTTACGGAATATAACTACGGCGCGGAAAACAACGTGTACGGCGGGATTGCCCAGGCGGACGTCCTGGGGATCTACGGCAAGTACGGCGTGTATATGGCTCATTTCTGGAGAATGACGGGCGGGGTCGAACCTTCCACGTATATCACTCTGGCGATGAGACTGTACAACGACTATGACGGCAACAATTCCAAATTCGGCGACACAAAGGTTAAAGCCGAAACCTCCGATATCGAAAACAGTTCGGTCTACGGGTCCGTATACCGGGACAGCGACGATAATCTGCATCTGATCGTGCTGAACAAAAACAATGATTTTGAAATGAACGCGAGTTTTAACATCGCCGGCGGAACCACTTACAAGTCGGCCCGCGTCTGGGCGTTCGACGGCGAGAACGCCGCGATCACGGAGCGTCAGCCGGTCAGCGGTATAGAAGATAATCGGTTTACTTACACGATTCCGAAACTGACCGCATGCCATATCGTCCTCAGCGCAAACTGAAGCTGACAGGTGCGCACGTTTGGAAGGACCGTATCGGTTGCCGGAATTCCCAACGCCAGATCTTGGCAGCTTGTTGGAACGGAATCAAATCAGGCCCGTCATCGATCGGGTTTATGATTTTCAGCAAACGGAAGAGGCCCTGGCGTATCTCAAAACCGGTCGGGCCAAAGGAAAAGTGGCGGTGAAGATGAAATAAGTCGGTTAAATCGAGAGGGCATGAGCGGAGGAGGAATTTTCCGTTCATGCTCTTTTGGCACATTAGTCTTTGGCGGAGACGTTCTCCGTATAGTACAGCTCCAGGATCAAATGTTCGTTGTAGTTGCCGAAACCTTTTCCGAACAAGGTCAATCCGCCGATATGCAGCGAATCGTCCTCCACGGATAACCCGAAGGTCCACTGTCTACGGCGAATGTCGATGTCCTCCAGCGTCACGTCCGACAGCCGCAATCCATCCATAAACGTCCCCTTGCCGGTAATCCGCAGCCGCTTCAACAACCCGTATTGATTCGTTTGGGAAGGCCACCAGTCGGGAGTAAACTTGCCGCGCTTGTCCCCATAATCCCCCGGACTCGTCCAGGTGCCCAGCGTGACGCCGTTAAACCGGAAAGTGATATCGGACGGATAATTATTATTGGTACCGGGGGCTTCCGAGGCGATTTCCATCGTCAACACAAGCTCCGTAGGCTGCTGGCTCGACAGCAGATAATTCGGGGCTTTATATTCGATGAATCCTTTATTGAACCATAACACGGCGGCGTCAATCCGTTCCGGCTCCCAAAAATAGCGGGGATCGTCGAAAGTGCCGATAATTTTGTCGGTCGTCGCCAGACCGCAGGTCGGTTCAATGTAGAAATCGGAATAGTGGCCGACCGGGATTTCAACGCGATGACTTTGGCGGGGCGGTAGAGCGTTTCCGAGAAAACGGATTTCCGCGGCCGAGACGCCAAGCGAGCACATTTTTTGCAGCCCGCTTTTGCCGGGCATCATTTGTGTCGCAATCAGTCCCGCTTCGGACAACTTGCGGACATGCATCGTCATGATGGCGCTGGAAAGGCCCGTACTGGCGGCCAATTCTTTCACGTTCATCGGCCGTTCGGCCAATAGCCGCAATACGTGCAAGCGTACCGGGCTGGCAAGCGCTTCGTATACAGGAAGCGAATCCGGTGAGAGGTCTAATTTCATGTAGCATCCGCCTTTAAAATATGATTAATATTTATATTACTCAAGTGCTCGCAGGTTTGCAAGGTAAAACAAAAATGCTCGAAATAACCTGAAAAGGAATTGACGAGGATGGAATTCCATGGATATAATATTTATGTAAATGTGAATTAATTAATAATTATATTAATTATGAGGGAGTGATGATCGTGACTTTAAAAGGAATTTTAAACGCCGATCAAGGCCGGGGAAAAATCGACCGCCATATTTACGGACATTTTTCCGAACACTTGGGCAGATGCATTTACGAGGGAATTTGGGTTGGCGAAGATTCCTCCATTCCAAATACAAACGGTATCCGCAACGATGTAGTGAAAGCGCTTAAGCAAATTAAAATTCCCGTTCTCCGCTGGCCGGGAGGCTGCTTTGCCGACGAATACCACTGGAAAGACGGCATCGGTCCGAAAGAGAACCGCAAACGGATGATCAACACCCACTGGGGCGGTGTGGTCGAAAACAACCATTTCGGCACCCATGAGTTCATGGAGCTCTGCGCCCAATTGGAGTGCGAACCTTACATCAACGGAAATGTGGGAAGCGGCACCGTACAGGAAATGTCGGAGTGGGTCGAATATTTGACGTTCGGCGGCGTTTCCCCGATGTCGGAACTGCGGGCTCAGAACGGCCGCAAGGAGCCTTGGTCGGTAACTTATTTCGGCGTCGGGAACGAAAACTGGGGCTGCGGCGGGAACATGCGTCCCGAATATTACGCGGATCTCTACCGCCGTTATCAAACATATGTCCGTAATTATGACGGCAATAAGATTCACCGGATCGCCTGCGGTCCGAATGTGGACGATTACAACTGGATGGAAGTGCTGATGCGCGAGGCGGGAAGATTCATGGATGCGATCACGCTTCACTATTACACGCTGCCGAACGACAATTGGCAGGATAAAGGGGCGGCGACGGGATTCGACGAGAACGCCTGGTTCTCTACCCTAAAGAAGGCGCTCCGCATGGACGAGCTGATTACCCGGCACAGCACGATTATGGACAAATATGATCCCGACGGCCGGGTCGGTTTGATCGTGGATGAATGGGGGACCTGGTATAATGTCGAGCCCGGCACCAACCCCGGATTTTTGTATCAGCAGAATACGATCCGGGACGCTCTGGTCGCCGGACTGACGTTCAACATTTTCCATAAGCACAGCGGCCGCGTAAGAATGGCGAACATCGCCCAAACGGTGAATGTCCTGCAGGCCGTCATTTTGACGGAAGGCGAGAAAATGATTCTGACGCCGACGTATCACGTGTTCGACATGTACAAAGTGCATCAGGATGCCGAATCGCTCGAGCTCGCCTTGGAGACCGGCAGTTACCGGATCGGTGACGAAGAAATTCCCGCGGTGACGGCTACGGCATCGCGAGACGCGGCAGGTAATATCCATATCAGCTTCTGTAATTTGCAGCATCAGGCGGATGGAAAGGTGGAACTCGCCCTGCGCGGCCTGGTTTCAGGCGATGTCGTCATCACGGGAACGACGCTGACGGGCGACAAATGGGATGCGCACAACACGTTTGACCAGCCGGAAAACGTAAAGCCCCGGACATTTGACGATTTTGCGGAAGAGGACGGCAAGCTGGCCGTAACGCTTCCACCGATGTCGG
Source organism: Paenibacillus sp. alder61 (assembly GCF_020179875.1). Classification (NCBI taxonomy): domain Bacteria; kingdom Bacillati; phylum Bacillota; class Bacilli; order Caryophanales; family Paenibacillaceae; genus Paenibacillus; species Paenibacillus sp. alder61. Next base: position 59,482 of record NZ_JAIUDG010000020.1, on the reverse strand, counting down.
TTACGACTTTAAAACTGGCGGTGAAAGGTTGATTCGGCATGGCGGATACGTCTTGCAAGGCATGCCGGGACGATTATAAAGTCACGGAAGCCCAGATGGAACGGCTGCTCAAGACCACCATGTTCGCTCCCGAACGCCGGGTCAGCCAAGAAAGCTATGAGGAACGGCTGCGAATTTGCGGGGAATGTCCGAAATTCATGGACGGCGGGACCTGCATGTCCTGCGGCTGCATCATTCCGGTAGTGGCTTGGCTGAAGGAGCGTTCTTGCCCTTTGCCCGGCGGCGGGTTGTGGCAGGCTGAAATAGGATCGTGAAGATGACAAGGTTGCCTAAATCGGCAGCCTTGTTTTTTTAACCCTTGCGAAGGGAAAGTTTCACGGAAAAATTAAATTGTCTATGGGAAAATGTTAAAATTTATTGACAATTCTAATTTAATCGTGTTTCATTTTAGTAAACGTTGTTGAATTCATTTCAATTTAGGAGAACGCGCTTGTGGAACTAGGCAGTAAAATTCGAAAGATACGCAAGGCCCAGAACCGGAGTCTGGATGATATCGCCAAGGCCTGCGGCTTCACCAAGAGCCTGCTGTCCAAAATCGAAAACGGGAAGACGGTCCCCCCGATCGGAACGCTGATCAAAATAGCCGAAGCGCTCGGAACCAAAATTTCCATTTTGCTGGACGACCAAGACTTAAACGGAACGGTATTCACCACGCACCGGATGAGCCTGGATAAAATGGTCCAGACGGATAAGGGATATGCTTTTTCCGCGATCGCGGCGGAGCGCCCGGAGAAGTGGATGCAGCCCTTCTATTTCGTCGCCAGAAAGGGGAAAACCGGAAAAAGAACCGTTTCCCATGTCGGTCAAGAGTTTATTTATGTGCTTGAAGGTACCATGATTTATTACGTCGGAAAAGAAGAATATACATTGAACGCCGGCGACAGCTTGTATTTTGATTCGGTTGAAAATCATAAGTATGTGCTCGTAACGGACGAAGTCAAATATTTATCCGTGTTCTGCTCCAACTCAAAAGCCTAATACAGTCTCTCGATGATGCTCATGCAGGAAATCTTGTAAAACGTGGCAGTTTAAACTTCCAATTTACTTGAATCCCTTCATGGGCATTTTTTCAAATGCGGCAAAGGGGGAATGACAGATGCTGAATATTTTGGTTGTGGATGACGAACCCAAGCACCGAAAGGGATTGTCCCGGATGCTTAAGGAGTTGAAGCCGGAATATAACATTTTTGACGCCAGGGACGGGGCGGAGGCCTTGGAAAGGGTAGGCGTCCATTCGATCGATTTGGTGTTCACCGATATCCAGATGCCAGTGATGGACGGTCTTGAATTCGTGGATCATTTAACACGACGCGGCGGAAGCGAAAGCATCGTCATCATGAGCGCCTACTCGGATTTTGCCTATGCTCAGCGGGCCCTGCAACTGGGGGCGAACGATTATTTGTTAAAACCGGTGGATGAACAAAAGGTGAGGCACTTGCTCGCCAAAGCGGAACAGCAGAGAAGAGCTAGGCGTCTTGCCTCCATTGAATCGTCGATCGCCGAGCTGCTCGCAGGGGAGAATAATGCCGCGGGGGACGCCGCCATTTCGCTTAACGCCTGCTTTCCGGATTTCAAGCAAGGCAAATTTCTCGCTATCGCCTTCAAATCCGCCGCGGATCGAAAATTTTTGCTGCGCGGTCTCAAAGCCATGCTAGGTGCCATTTTAAATGAGGACGGCTATGTCCCCGCTTTTTACGTTGCCGACCATACGTTGATCACTTTAATTCTAAGCCCCGATTTTTCTCCGATTCTGACAAAGGGCTTGGAGAGCAAGCTTGAACAAATGATCATTTACTTCGCACAGGAATACGGAACGGAATTAACGATCGGTTTGGGGCCTTCTTTTAGCGAATGGCCGAATGAAGCGCGAAGGGCCTGTAAACAAGCCTGCGGCGCGCTTCGTATTCAATTTTTTAACGGGGGAGGGAGGTTGTACGATGCGGAAGAAGAGATGAATGCGGGGGTATTTCCGGCCGTCGTGAAACTCGACGTGGATGGGTTGACGAAGGCCGTACTGAGCGGGAACAGGCCGGAAATTTCCGACTTTGTGGAGTTGGCCGTAAAGCGGGCGATGGATGAAAGGCTTCCCGACCCGGAAAAATTAAAGTATGCGACGGCCGCCGCCATTCATCACCTCACTTCCTGTTTCGCCGAAAAGGGCCACAGTCCTCTGCATAGCGCCGCTTACGAGGAAGCGCTGCTGAAGTGCAGAGATGTGGATGAACTCAAAACAGCGGCCATTTCGTGGATCCTTGAGTTAACGGACCGCCTGGACCAACATAGGCAGCATAAAACGGAGTCGATTATCGATAGCTGCAAGGCTTATATTGAACGGCATTATGCCGAAGAGGACCTCTCGCTCAGCACGCTTGCCGTGAAATTTCATTTTAATCCTTCCTATTTTTGTATCCTTTTTAAGAATCAGACCCGGATGACACTTCACCAATATATAGCCCGAACCCGAATGAGAGTTGCGGCCGATTTGCTGCTGCAAACTTCCCTTCGGGTTTACCAAATCGCCGAGAACGTCGGGTATAAAGATCCGAAGTATTTTATCCGCTTGTTTCGCAAGGAATTCGGCACCAGCCCGGAGGAATACCGTCATTTGTCCGCCACACGTTAAATAAGGAAGGGATGCCTTTGAGAAGACGTCATATTTGGCAGCGCTTAAATGATCTCAGTTACAGGACCAAGCTATTGTTGACCTACACGTTGATCGCCACGATCCCGCTCGCCATTCTGAGTTGGAAAAATTACTACGCCAGCACCGAATTCGTCTCGGAATTCGCCCGGGAGAATCTGTATTCGATCGTACGGCAGAACAATGAAATTCTGGACGCCGAGCTCTCCCGGGCGGAAGAAAGCAGCCTGGCCATGATCGGGGAGCAGGTGCTGTTCGAGCAGTACTTACAAGCGAACCCGCGAGATGAATACAGTATGATCAATATGGAAAAAAAGGTGAGCCGGGTATTAAACAAATATTTTCCCGAGATGGATCAAATGTTCTCCATCCACTTAATGACCCGTTATTCCAACATCGGATCAACGGGTTCCTCCAACCTCATCCCTTATGAAAATTTCCATCAAACTCCGCTATACCGGGCGGCTTTGCAAGCTGACGGCGGCATGGCCTGGTTTCCCACCTTTTCCTACGAACGAATGTTTCAACGGGAAATCAGTCAGGCCAACCCGCCGGAACATGCCCGACTGCTGGCGGGAGTACGTCTGATGAAACTGTTTAAAATCAACAACAGCGAAGTGATCGAGCTGAATGAAAAGGTCGAGCCGCCGGTACTGGTTATCACGTACCGCCCGGAAATCTACCGTTCCCGTTTCACCCGGACGCTCCCTTCCACCGGAGCTTCTTTTTTTATCTTCACTCCCGAAGGGAGGCTTGTGTCCGGTACGGATCAGGTGCGGGAAGGAGCGCTGGCGAAGCCCGAATGGCTGGATAAAGCGGTGAAAATGAGGAGCGGAACGCTGTCGGTGATGCAAGACGGAAAGCCGCAGATCGTTTGCTTCGACACCTCGGAGGTGACGGGCTGGATTTCGGCGGTGACCATATCACCAGACGCCCTGGGGGCCGCTTTTTTGCCGGAAATTAAATCCACCACATTCAACCTGACCCTGCTTCTGTTGATGATATCGCTTCTGTTGGCGTTCATCTTCTCCAGTTCCATCACCAGGCCGATCCACCAATTGCTCCGTGCGATCAAAAAGACGGGGGAGGGCGAGTTCGACACCCGGGTTCCGGTCGATTCCTATAACGAAATGGGTTTGTTGATTCACAAATTCAATCAGATGAACAAGAAAGTCAGCCATCTGATCGAGGAGAATTACAAGGTCAAGCTTCGGGAGAAAGAAATGCAAATGATGGCGCTGAACATTCAGCTAAATCCGCATTTTTTGTACAACACGCTGAACATTATGAATTGGACGGCACTGGAGAACAACCAAAAAGAATTGAGCCGGATGATCGTCAGTTTATCCTCGATGCTGCAGTACACCACCGAAAACCGTCAGGATATCGGCGACTTGAAAGAGGATATGAACTGGCTTCGCCATTACATCTTCATCACCGAGCAGCGGTTTGAGGACAAGTTCCGGGTCACCTTCGACATCGCACCCGAACTATATGACTATAAAGTGCCCAAGCTTTTTCTGCAGCCGTTTGTGGAAAATGCGATCGTCCATGGTTTCGCCCGCCTGCATAGCGGGGGAAGGATTGTCATACGCGGCCGGTTGGAAGGGGAGGCGCGGATTTTTACGGTCGAGGACAACGGCATCGGAATCCCCGAAAGCAGATTGGCCGAGATCCGGAAGACGGAAGGAGAATCTGTCGGCATTCGAAACGTGGATCAAAGAATCAAGCTGATCTACGGCGACGGTTATGGTGTATCCCTTCATTCCGTGGAGGGAGAGGGAACTTTGGTGAACATTAAGCTGCCGTTGGCAAACGCATAAAAATACTCCACCATTCCAAAAATGTTCGAATTTTTTTTGGAAGCGCTATTTTTTACAATAAATATACAAATCGTTTGTCTACGAATGGAGGTTGGATGATGAGAAAGGGGAAACGTTTTGCGGGATGGGTGTTGTCGGCGGTATTGGCTTTAACGTTCTCGCTCACGGCGTGCTCGGACAGTGGAGGCTCCTCGCAAAGTCAAACGAACGGAGCCGGCGGGAAGGAGGAACCGGTTAAGCTCAAGTTCTCCTTTTGGGGAGACACGATCGAGAAAAAGACCGTTACGGAAGCGCTTAAACGCTTCGAAGAGAAGACCGGCATCGAGGTGGAACCGATGCACGTTCCGGCGGACTATTTAACGAAGCTGACGACGATGGTCGCTGGGAATGTGGCGCCGGACTTGGGATATTTGTCCTCCGGAGCCGCCTTAAGCTGGGGGGCGGACGGAAAGCTGTTAAATCTCGCTCCGCTGATCGAGAAGGATCCGGATTTCAAGAAGGAGGACTATCTCGATCAAGTCTGGTACGAAATCGCCCCGGGCAATGTCATCGGGATGAGCACCGCCGTCGAAGGATACGGACTCATGTACAACAAAGATCTACTGCTGGAAGCGGGCGTCGAGCTGCCTCCCACCGAGGCGGCTAAGGCTTGGGATTGGGACACCTTTGTGGAATATGCGAAAAAACTGACGCTGGACGACCAGGGAAGAAACGCGTTGGATTCCGATTTTAACCCGGAAAAGATCAGGCAGTTCGGCCTTCAATACGATCCTTACAATATGATGGCCGCGGTCGTTTCCAACGGCGGCAACTTCCTGACGGAGGACGGAAAAGGCTTCGGTCTGGCCCGGCCGGAAGCGATCGAAGCGATCCAAAAGCTGGCCGATCTCATGTACGTCCACCATGTATCGCCGACTCCGCTGCAAACCAAAAACCTGCCGGATACGGCGCTGCAAACGAAAAAAGTCGCCATGACGGTGTCCGGCAACTGGGCGCTGCAAGCTTTCGCGGAACAGGATTTCAATCTGGGCGTCGGCGTCCTGCCGAAACTGAAAGAGAGCAACACGCTGCTTGACGGAGCGCCGACGGTTATTTTCCAATCGACCAAACACCCTGAGGAAGCCTGGCTGCTGTACAAATACATGGCGGATCCCGAGTCGGTGCTGCCGCTAATCGAAGGGGGGCTGTGGATGCCTCTGAAGAAAGAATGGTACACCAACCCCGAACTGATCAACAAATGGGCCGCCGGAAACAAGGCGCATCCGGAAGGATATACGGAAGCCTATATGAAACAGACGATTGAGAACGGCATTCGCACTCCGGGTTTCGAAGTGAAGAATCTGGACAAAATCAACGCGCTGGTCACCCCGGCTCTCGATCTGGTTTGGACCGGCAAAACGACCGCGGAACAAGCGCTTAAGGAGGTCGAACCCAAAGTTCAGCCGCTGATTCAGGGTTACTACGGAAGGTAATTCGGGTGTCCGAATTTGATCTAGACAGGGGGGATTCCTATTCTTCATAAACGCCGTATCGCACTAGCCGGTATACTTTTCGCCCTCCCCAGCATCTTGGGGCTGATGCTGTTCGTCATTTTGCCGATGATCACCAGTTTGCTGCTCAGTTTTACGGATTACCGGATCGTCAACACTCCCAAATTTATCGGATTTGAGAATTACACCCGGCTGTTCGACGGGACGGATCAATACTTTTACAACTCGCTGTGGGTCACTTTCAAATATGTGATTCTCCGCGTCCCGCTAGGCTTGGTTTTCTCTTTTATTATCGCTTTTGTGCTTAACATGGACTTTATCCGCGGCAAATCCGTCTTCCGCACGATATTTTATCTGCCGTCCATCGTCCCGGCCGTCGCGTCTTCCATGATCTGGATTTGGCTGTTCAGCCCGGACCTCGGATTGTTTAACAGCTTTTTGGGAGCTTTAAACCTGCCCACGCTGGATTGGCTGTACGCGGAAGAGACCGTGGTTCCTTCCATTGTGATGATGAGCCTGTGGGGCATGGGGAGCACGATCATTATTTTCCTGGCGGGTCTGCAAGGCGTACCGAGATCCCTATATGAGGCGGCGATCGTCGACGGCGCGGGAGCTTTGCGGAAATTCCGGCATATTACCATCCCGATGATGACGCCGATCATTTTCTTCAATTTGATTATGGGTTCGATCGGCGCCTTCCAAGTATTTACCGAGGCGTTAATTATGACGCAGGGCGGACCGAATAATGCGAGCCTATTCTATAACTACTACATCTACCGCCAGGCCTTCCAGTTCGGGGAAATGGGGCAGGCTTCGGCCATCGCCTGGATTCTCTTTATGATCATCCTTCTGGTTACCGTGATCTTCTTCCGGACATCCAAATCGTGGGTGTTCTATGAAAGCGAGGTGTAGCTTCCGTGAGCAGAAAACGGCGAATCTCGCAGTGGACCGTATATTTGATTCTCATCCTGGGCGCTTGTTTTTGTTTGTTGCCGCTGTTCTGGCTGGTCCGCAGCTCGATGATGAGCTCGCTGCAAATTTTTGAGATGCCGCCGAAGTGGATTCCTTCTCCATTTCACCTGGAAAATTACGTAGAGGCGCTGACCACGATCGATTTCTTCCGATTCTTTCGGAACACGTTGACCATTACCGTCAGCTGCTTGATCGGCGCGCTGATCAGCAGCTCGCTGGGCGCCTACAGCTATGCGCGGCTGGATTGGCCGGGGAAGAAGTTTTTCTTCGGGCTGCTGCTCGCCAGCATGATGCTTCCCGGTGCGGTCACGTTAATTCCGACGTTCATCGGCTGGAGGCTTGCTGAGCTCATCAACACCTATGTGCCGTTAATTCTTCCTGTCTGGTTTGGCTCAGCCTTCGATATATTCCTGCTGAGGCAGTTTTACAGCAGTATTCCGAGAGATATGGATGAAGCCGCTTATGTAGATGGGGCGGGGCCGTGGACGATATTTTCCCGGATTATCATCCCCTTGTCCAAACCGCCGCTCATCGTCATCGGCTTATTCTCCTTTATGAATTCCTGGAACGATTTTATGGGGCCGCTGGTCTATTTGAACGAGGAAAGCAAATTTACGATGGCGCTGGGGCTCCAGATGTTTCAGTCCCTCCACAGTGCCCAGTGGCATCTGTTGATGGCTGCGTCCACCGTGGTGATTCTGCCGGTGATCGTCGTGTTTTTTATCGGACAGCGTTATTTCATCGAGGGGATCACGTTAACCGGAATGAAAGGGTAGGGAAAAAACGAAAAGGTGTGTGAAGCAAACATGGAAGCTAAGCGACTCGACAACGTGAGGAAGGCCTTGGAAGAACTAGGCCTCGACGGCCTTCTCATCGCCAGTCCGTTTAACCGCAGATATATAACCGGTTTTACGGGGACCGCGGGCACGGTGGTCATTACGCGGGACCAGGCATGGCTGATGACCGATTTTCGCTATACAAGTCAAGCCTCGCAGCAGGCCAAAGCCTTTGAGGTGATCCAGGATACGGGACAACTGCTGGAACTCATTCGTGACAAGCTGGAAGGTACGGGCGTCAAAAGGCTCGGTTTTGAAAAGAATCACGTCTCCTACGCCACCTACGGGTCATATAAGGAAGCATTTCAGGGGATCGAACTTGTCCCGACGGAACATCTGGTCGAAAAGCTGAGAGGCATCAAGGATGACAAGGAGCAAGCCTGCATCCGCAGAGCGGTTGAAATTACAGACCTGGCCTTTGCCCATATTCTGGATTATTTGAAGCCCGGCGTTTCCGAGAGGGAGGTGTCCGCGGAACTGGAGTATTTTATGCGCAAGAACGGCGCCGTCTCATCGGCTTACGCCACGATCGTCGCTTCCGGCGAACGTTCGGCGCTGCCGCACGGGCTGGCGAGCGATAAGCTGCTGGGTCCGAATGAGTTCGTAACTCTGGATTTTGGCGCGAACTACGAAGGTTACTGTTCCGATTTGACCCGGACGGTATTTATCGGGAGCCCGAGCGATCGCCAGAAGGAAATTTACAGGATTGTTCTGGAGGCCAACGAAGCGACATTAAACGGTTTAAAGCCGGGTATGACGGGGAAAGAAGGGGACGCGCTGGCGCGGGATATCATTGCCGGCCATGGATACGGGGAGTATTTCGGCCACGGCCTCGGGCATGCGTTCGGGCTGGAGATCCATGAGTTGATGCGGTTTTCCCAGCGGACGGAAGACCGGTTGGAGCCCGGCATGATCATGACGGTGGAGCCCGGCATCTATATTCCCGGCTTCTGCGGCGTCCGGATCGAAGACGATATTGTCGTGACGGAGACGGGGATCGACGTGCTGACGACATCGACCAAAGAACTGATAGTTCTCTAGGACGGAATCGAGGGAGAGGTTCATGAACGCGGAATCAGCGGAAGTCGTGATCATCGGCGGGGGAATTATCGGCATGTCGATCGCCTACTATACGGCAAAAGCGGGAATGGACGTCCTTGTTCTGGAGCGCGGAGAGATCGCGGGAGGCACCTCTTCCAAATGCGACGGGAATATTCTGGCCATCGACAAGGATCCCGGATTTGACAGTCAAATGTCCTTGAAATCACAGGAACTGGTAGCGGAATGGGTGAAGGACCTGGATGAAGAATTCGAGTACCGCGCCCCCGGGAGCATCCTCGTCTGCGAAACCGATGAAGAGATGCTCGCCGCCGAGAGTTGGGTGTCCCGCCAAAGGGAGGCCGGTCTCCCGTTTCGCATGCTGGACCGCAAAGAGTTGCGCGGGGAGTGGCCCTATTTGGCCCAGGACCTCCCGGGCGGCCTGGAATGCGCCACGGATTCTACGGTCAACCCGGTTTTGCTGACCTATGCGTTAGCTTCGACGGCCCGCCGGTACGGGGCGAGGTTACGAACCCATACACCGGTAACCGGCCTTCTGCTGGATGAGAAAAAGCGGATTCGCGGCGTTGAGACGGCGGAGGGCACGATCCATTCAAAAATCGTCATCAACGCGGCCGGGGTCTGGGCCGGGCAAATCGGGCAAATGGCCGGGATCCCCCTCCCGATAGAGCCCCGGAAAGGGCATATTCTCGTCGCTTCCCGGTGGGCGAATATCGGCAAACGGAAAGTGATGGAGTTTGGGTACTTGATCAGCAAATTCGGCGGGAAGCGGCAGGTGGATCCGAGATTCGAACGATATGGGGTCGCTCTTGTTTTTGAACCGACCGCCTCGCAAAACTTCCTGATCGGCTCAAGCCGGCAATTTGTCGGACTGGATAGCCGGGTGGACCAGGAAGTGATCCGGCTAATCGCGGAAAGGGCGATCCGCTTTTTCCCCGTTCTGGAGCACATCCCGCTGCTGCGGACATACGCCGGGCTCAGGCCCTGGACGCCGGATCATCTGCCGATCGTTTCACCCGTTGACGAGGTGCCGGGGTTTTATGTGGCGGCGGGACATGAAGGGGACGGGATCAGCCTGGCCGCGGTTACGGGGAAAGTGGTCAGCGAGATGCTGGGCGGAACGTCGACCTGCATTCCGGTGGAGCCGCTGCGCTATGACCGATTCCGCCAGGGGATTTCCGTAACAGGGGAGGCGATTTATTGAAAGGGTCCAAAATCGTAACAACCATCGATACACACACGGGCGGAAATCCGACGCGAACGGTTACCTCCGGAGCGCCGGAGCTGATCGGCCGCACGATGACGGAGAAGATGGTCTATATGTCCGAACATTACGACCATTTTCGTCAGGCGCTGATGCTGGAGCCCCGAGGGCATGAGGTGATGTCCGGGTGCATTCTGACCGCACCCTGCGACGCCAGGGCCGACCTGGGCGTGGTGTTCATCGAGACCGGCGGTTATTTGCCGATGTGCGGTCATGATACGATCGGCCTCTGTACGGCGCTGGTAGAGGGAGGGATCTATCCCGTAAGCAAAGACGTCATCCGGCTGGATACCCCGGCGGGTCTGGTCGAGGCCAGGCTCGAAATCGAAAAAGGCAAGGTGAAGCAGGTGACCTTCACCAATATCGCTTCTTTTTTATACAGGGAGAATGTTCGGGTTACGGTCGGGGAGGCGGGCGAAATTTCCTTGGACATCGCTTACGGCGGCAATTTTTACGGGCTTGTCGATGCGCGTTCGCTGCAACTGCCGCTCGTTCCGTCCCGGGCCCGGGATATCGTGCGCCTGGCCGTCCGGATCAGGGAGGCGGTGAATCGGGAGATGGAAATCGTCCATCCCGAAATTCCGGTCATCCAGGGACTAACGCATATCGAATTTTTCAGCGATCCGGTGTCTCCGTCGGCTCACTGTCGAAACACGGTGGTCGTGCCTCCGGGAGGCATCGATCGCTCGCCCTGCGGAACAGGGACCTCGGCGAAAGTGGCGACTCTATATAAGAAAGGAGAACTGGCCATAGGGGAGGAGTTCGTTCATGAGAGCATCGTCGGATCGCTGTTTCGCGCCAAAGTTCTGGAGGAAACCGCGGTTGGCGGTCTGACGGCCGTCATTCCCCAAATTACCGGATCGGCTTGGATAATGGGATTTCATCAATTCGTGATGCGGGAGCAAGACCCGCTATACCGCGGTTTTTTTCTTTACGATTGATTATGGTTCGGAGGCTGGACATGGACATCACAAAATGGTATGCGGCGATCGACACCCACTGCTGCGGGGAGCCGCTGCGCATCATCACCGGGGGCTTGCCGCCGATGGAAGGCGCGACGATGCGGGACAAATCGCTGTTTTTCGAGCGGCATTTCGCTTCCGCCAGAAAATGGCTCTTGACCGAACCCCGGGGACATTTCGGGCTGAGAGGGGCGGTCGTGACGGCCCCGGTGACGAAGGAAGCCCGGTTCGGGCTTGTGTTTCTGCATCAAGGGGGCGATTCTTCCATAAATGTCCCCGGTATCATTTCCGCGGTGACGGCATGGCTTGACACCGGTCAGCTGGACCCCGCGGAAGCGGCGAAGGGCATTCGGATCGATTGTCCGGCCGGGACGGTTCGGGCTTATGCGGAATGGGAAGAAGAGGAGCTGCGCGCGGTATCCGTCGAATGCGTGCCCTGCTTTGTTCTGGCGGAGCAACTGATGCTGACCGTGCAGGGGGTGGAAGTAAAAGCGGATCTCGCTTTTAGCGGCGAATGTTACGCGGTGGTCGATGCCGACGAGATCGGCTTGGATTTCGCAGGAGAAGCAGCGCTCCACAAAATACAGGAATGGGGCAGCCTGATCCTTGAGGCCGTGACGAATCGGCTGAACATGGAGCATTCGCGTTTGGACTGGGGTTCAGGAATGTACGGCGTGTTCTTCTACCGCCGGGAAAATCCCGATTCCGGCGGCCGGTTATACCGCAGCACGGCGGTGTTTGCGGGCGAGCAGTTGGACCGCTCCCCCGGAGGGGCGGGGGCCTGCGCCCATATGGCGGTATTGTGGTCACGCGGCCTGCTGGCTCAAGGCGAGAGGGTCACCTACATCGGAATCACGGGAACGGAAGTCCACGCCATGATCCTAAAAGAAACGGAAGCTTACGGGAATAAATCCGCAGTGGTTCCGCGGATAACGGGAAGCGGCCATATCCTGGGATTTATGAATTTGGTTCTGGATCCGTCCGATCCGTTGGCTGATGGTTTTGTTATTTATTAGATGAATTATTAATTATATTAAATGAAGGGCAGGTAGGATCATGCCAAGATTCGAAGGTGTCTATGTGGCTTTGGTGACGCCGTTTACGGCGGATTACGAGGTGGATTACAAGCGATTGGGCGAGCTATGCGAATGGCTTATCTCCCAAGGGGTTCACGGTCTGGTGCCCGCGGGCTCCCTGGGGGAATACGCAACGATGACGGAGGAAGAGCGCGCCAGGGTGGTCGAGACCGTCATCGCGGCCGCGGCCGGCCGGGTCCCGGTCGTAGCGGGTTCCGCGGCTCCGTCCACGAAGCAGGCGGTCGCCTGGGTGAAACACGCGAAGGAAGCGGGGGCAGCCGGGGTGATGGCGCTTCCTCCGATCAATTACCGGCCGCTTGAGCATGAGGTGATCGCTCACTATGAAGCGATAAATGAAGTGGGGCTGCCGATCATCGCTTACAATAACCCGCATGATTACAAAGTCGACCTGACCCCGCAGCTGCTTGCCCGGCTATCCAAGCTGGAAAATATCGTGGCCGTCAAAGAATTTTCGGGGGATATCCGCCGCGTGCACGACATTTTGACCTATACGGATTTGGAGGTGATGATCGGGGTTGACGACCTGTCGATGGAAGGTCCGCTGTTCGGAGCGACGGGGTGGATCTCCGGCGTTCCGAATGCTCTGCCGAAGGAGGGGGTTGAATTGTTCGGGCTGGCAAGACAAGGCAAAGTAAAGGAGGCGACGGACTTGTACCGGAACTTGCTTCCACTGTTCCATTTCGATGCGAGTCCACAGCTCGTTCAGTCCATCAAATACATGATGGAGCTGGCCGGGTTCCCCGCGGGCCCGACCCGGCCGCCCCGTCTGCCTCTGCCGGAAGCCGATTACGAAGCGATTAAACACGCGTACGACCTTGCGGTTAACCGTGGACGGGTTCAACCGGCGACATGACGTCTTTTTGCAGGCTTATCGAATCAGTTCGAAACAGTTCGAAACAGGAGGGATGGGAAATGTGGAACAGCCGAAATTGGATCGGCGGGGAGTGGATCACACCGTCAGCCGGAACCTGCGCCGTAAATAACCCTTCTTGTGTTCAAGAACAGGTAGGGGTGCTGCATTTATCCGATGCTTCCCAAGTCATTCAGGCGGAGGAAGCGGCACGGTCTGCGTTGGCTTCCTGGTCCCGGCTAACGGGTGCCGCAAGAGCGGAGCATCTGTATCGATTGGCCGGCTCGCTGGAATCCAACGTGGAGGAAGTGGTGCGGCTGGCGTGCCTGGAAATGGGCAAGCCGATTGCGGAGATGCGCGGCGAGGTGATGCGGGGCGTCCATCTCCTGCGCTATTATGCCGCGGAGGGGGTCCGGGCCGTGGGCGCGGTCATTCCTTCCAGCGAGAGGGATGTTCTTCAATATACCAAGAAGGTGCCGTTAGGCGTCGTGGGGGTGATTACGCCCTGGAATTTTCCCGTGGCCATTCCGATCTGGAAAATCGCGCCGGCTTTGATCTGCGGCAATACGGTGATTTGGAAACCGGCCGAAATCGCTTCGCTGACCGCCACGCGGCTCGTGGAAATCTTCGCGGAGGCCGGGCTTCCTCCCGGGGTTCTGAATTTGGTGGTCGGCAAAGGGAGCCAGATCGGCGACGTTCTGCTTGAGAAAATTTCGCTCGATGCGGTCAGTTTCACGGGCTCCACGGCTACGGGGACGCGAATCGCTCAACTCTGCGCCAAGCGCAATATCAAGTACCAGACGGAGATGGGCGGCAAGAACGCCGCCATCGTTTTGAACGATGCCGATCTGGAGAAGATTGTCCCCATGGTGGTGAGCGGGGCCTTTCGCTCGGCCGGCCAGAAATGTACGGCGACCAGCCGGATCATCGTCGAATCGGGGATCTACGATGCCTTTGCCTCCGCTTTGCAAAGGGCCGTAGCGGAGCTTAAACTGGCTCCCGCCCTGGACCCTTCGGCTTATCTCGGTCCCGTCGCCTCCTCGAGCCAGTACGGAGCGGTAACGTCTTTCGTCCAACTGGCCCGGAAGGAAGCCGAAATTTTGGCGGAGGGCCCGCCGCCGGCGACCGGCGGGGAGCAGGGCTATTTTATCCGTCCGATCGTGGCCGCCGGCTTGAATGTGCAGCATCCGCTCGTTCGGGAAGAAGTATTCGGTCCGGTTGCCGCGCTGCTGCAAGCCTCCGACTTTAACGAAGCGGTCAGCTTGTGCAACCAGTCCGTTTACGGCTTGAGCGCTTCTCTCTTTACCGAGAATTTGTCCTATGCCCACCGGTTTCTGGATGAGGCTCAGGCCGGGATGGTCCGCGTTAACCAGGAGACGGCCGGAGTCGAGTATCAGGCTCCTTTTGGCGGCATGAAGCTGTCGAGCTCGCACACTCGCGAACAGGGTCAGGCGGCGCTGGATTTCTACACCGAGACGAAAACCTGTGCGATCCGCTACGTATAGGAGGGATTCCATGCACCCATTGACGATTTGCCGCTGCGAGGAAGTCACGCTGAAGCAATTGGAGGAAGCTTACGAATCGGGGTGCCGCACCTCCCGGCAGCTTAAAATGAAAACGCGGGCGACCATGGGCGCCTGCCAGGGACGGGTATGCCGGTACCTGCTGGAGACATGGGTTCAGACGAAAAACCCGCAGGCCATCCCCGACCCGGAAATGCTGCCTTCCCGGCCGCCGATCCGGCCTGTCACCTTCGGGCAGTTGGCAAAGGAAGAGGCTTTATGGACCGAATAGTTCATCATCCCATTCTTGGTTCAATGTCCCCCACGCGTGAAACGGTAAGATTTACGTTCAACGGGCAGGAATTGAGCGGGCTCCAAGGGGAGCCGATCGCGGCCGCTCTGCTCGCTTCCGGAATCCGTACACTGCGTAAGCATGAAGAGTCGGGGACGGCCCGTGGGTTGTACTGTGGTATCGGCCATTGCATGGAGTGCCGGCTCATCGTGAACGGGGAAGGACCGGTGCGTTCCTGCCTGACCCCGCTTGCGGAGGGGATGCGGATTACCGAAGGCCCGCAGCTCCCGAATGAAATCACCGGGAGGAGGCTGCCGCCATGAAGAGGGGCGGATTCGACCTGCTGATCGTCGGCGCCGGTCCGGCGGGATTATCGGCGGCCGCGGAAGCGGCGGCCCAGGGTCTTGGCATTCTGGTGATCGATGAATTCCCGGAACCCGGCGGGCGCATGTTGGGACAGTTTCACGAGGAGAAAGGAAAGTGGTGGGTTGGCAGAAGAGCGGCGGAACAACTGATTGCGACATGCAGGAAGCTTGGAGTGGAGATCCGCAGCGGGGTTTCCGTCTATGGCATGCAGAGGGTCGACAGCCATTGGGTCGTCAGAACCTCGTGCGGGCCGCTGACGGCCCATAGCGTCCTGCTCGCGACGGGGGCGGCCGAAATCCCGCAGCCGTGCCCGGGATGGACGCTGCCCGGGGTCATGTCGATCGGCGCCGCCCAAGTCATGGCCAATGTCCATTACGTGAAACCCGGCCATCGGGGGTTGATCATAGGCGTCAATCCGCTCGCCCTGGCCATCGCCCGCGAACTGGCGGTGAGCGGGGTGACGATCGCGGGGATCGTGCTGCTCGGCCCAGGCCCGCTTACCGGTAAAGAGGCGGGGCCGAAGGAAAATATGGAGCGGCTGATGCGCCTCTCCCATATGGCCCCTTCCCCGCTGCTAAGGATGGGGGGCAGGGCGGCATTCGCGCTCGGGATGAGCGGACTTGTAGCACGATTTTTCCCTAAGCGGGGGTTGAAGATTTGGGGTATCCCTTTAAAGCTTCGCACGGCGGCCCTATCTATTAACGGGGCGAATCGTGCGGAGTCCGTGAC
This sequence comes from Paenibacillus sp. alder61, assembly GCF_020179875.1. Classification (NCBI taxonomy): domain Bacteria; kingdom Bacillati; phylum Bacillota; class Bacilli; order Caryophanales; family Paenibacillaceae; genus Paenibacillus; species Paenibacillus sp. alder61. Next base: position 43,539 of record NZ_JAIUDG010000020.1, on the reverse strand, counting down.
CTTGGCTGATATTAACGGCCGCGGAGAACCGATTTCCGGCAGCGAACGGGAGGAGGCGGTGGACTTCGTCGCACTGGCTGGAGGGCTTTACCCTTTGGCCGAGCTGGCTTCGATTGCGGGGTGTCCTTTCGTCTATGCTAAAGAACTGGGCGGCCATCTTCCGCTGCACAATGAGAAAATGCAGACGCCTGTGGAAGGCTTGTATGTGGCCGGGAATATTACCGGAATCGAAGGGGCGCAAGTCGCCATGGCGCAGGGACAGCTTGCCGGCGTCAGCGTCTGTGCGGACGCGGGAGTGTTGGGAGAGCGCCGGGAAGCGAAGCTGACCGCCGCCATGGAACATGTCCGGTGCGTCCGGGCCGGAGCTCTGATTCAATTCCATCCGGACATCCCCGAGGCCCGGAGTCGGTTATATCAAATGCGGGAAAGCTGGAGTGTGAACTAGCCATGTCTGTTGAAGCCGAGAAGGATGAGTACAAGGATAAGTATAAGGTGCTGCGTCTGGAAACGGACGCTGGTGTACCATGGAATACAATAACCGCGCAGCTGGCAGCCACCGGCGAAAATACGCTATCCGTGTTAGCCGAATGGGACGAAGGCGGCCGAAGTTATATGGACATCACGGTCAGCGAATCGGGTTATCCGCAAGTTGCCGACGCATTAAGCAAATGGGATACCGTCAAGCAGGCTCTCGTTTCGGACCCGGCATTACGGCTTCACCTGGACGGGAAGATTGAAGTGGTTCCCAAAACGCCGATCCGCAGCCGGGAAGACCTGTCGTGTGCCTATACCCCGGGGGTAGCCCGAATCAGTACGGCGATTCACCGGAATCCTTCCCTGGCCTACTCTTTTACGATCAAAAGAAATACGGTCGCCATCGTCACCGACGGCTCCGCCGTGCTAGGTTTGGGCGATATCGGCCCGCTTGCGGCCATGCCGGTAATGGAGGGGAAAGCGATGCTGTTCAAACAGCTCGCCGGGGTGGACGCTTTTCCGATTTGCTTGAATACCCGGGATCCCGACGAAATCGTTGAAACCGTCAAAAGAATTTCGCCTGCGTTCGGCGGCATCAATCTGGAGGATATTTCATCGCCTCGTTGTTTCGAAATCGAGAGAAGGCTGACGGAAGAGCTGGATATTCCCGTGTTTCACGATGATCAGCATGGCACTGCCGTCGTTCTGCTGGCGGGATTGATGAATGCGTTAAAAGTCGTCGGCAAAACCCTGGAAGCTTGCAAAATCGTGATCTGCGGCATCGGAGCGGCCGGGGTAGCTTTCACGAAAATGCTGCTGTCCGCCGGCGTAAAACGGATTGTCGGTGTCGATCGCCAAGGCGCTCTTGTCCGGGAGCGGGTTTACGAACGGGAAATCTGGAACTGGTATGCCCAAAATACAAATCCCGCCCTGGAAAAAGGGGAACTGGCCAACGTCATCAAGGACGCGGACATTTTCGTCGGCTTGTCGGGACCGGGGGTATTAAAGGCCGAAGATATCCAAAAGATGGGGAACGACCCCATTGTATTCGCCTTGGCCAATCCCGTACCGGAAATTTATCCGGAAGAGGCGAAGGGGCTCGTTCGCGTCATGGCTACGGGTCGGTCCGATTATCCCAATCAAATCAATAACGTCCTCTGCTTTCCCGGTTTGTTCCGGGGCATATTGGACAGCCGGGCCATCTCAATCACGGACAAGATGAAGCTGGCCGCCGCCGAAGCGATCGCTTCCGTGGTGGAGGAGCACGAACTGCATGAAGGATATATTATTCCCAGTATTTTCAACCCCAAAGTGGTGGAGCGCGTTCGGGAAGCCGTTAGCCGGGCCGCGGGGGAACCTAAATCAAATCCGAAATGGAGCGTTCATTTATGAAACAGGGGTAAAGGAGGGGATGACATGGGGACAGTGACGGAAAATGAAATCATCGTATTAAAAGACATGGAAGCCCTGTATTTGGGCAATCTCGGTACGGTCGAGTTCAACCTCAACTTGCCTCGGGAAGGAAAGTACGGATCAAGCATCACCTGGCAATCGGAAGATACGCGCTTCCTAAGACCTGACGGCAGCGTGTTCAGACCCAAGTACGGAATCGGCAAGCGAACGGTTCGGTTGCGGGCGTCCTTTCAGTATGGCGATTGCGTCAAGGAGAAGATCTATGAGGTTACCATATTGGAGGAGCCGAACAACATCCAAGTCACCCGGATATATCCTCTTCACTTGCAGGCGGAAACAGGCGCGGTCTATCATCTGCCTTCCGTGGCGGTGGTCGAAACGGAGGAACACGAGGTCCTTTCCCATCCCGTGGATTGGGAGGAAGGGGAGGAGCGCTTATTCAGTCAAACGGGAACCTTTCAAGTTTATGGCGTTCTTCGGGATACGTCGATCCCGGTATATGCGGAAGTACAGGTATCCGGCGAACGCAACAAGGAAATCGTGTCGACCGCTCCGACCGTGCACGTTTTTCCCGCCCACCGGATTCGGCTAAAAGACGGAACCGAGTTTAAGGCGGCGCAGGACCGGAGCCTGAAGTTCCTGAAAACCGTCGACGATGACCAGATGCTGTTTAATTTCAGAGCCGCCGCCGGGCTGGATACGCTGGGAGCTCCGGAAATGACCGGCTGGGATTCGCCGGAATGCCTGCTCCGGGGGCACACAACGGGACACTATCTATCCGCGCTGGCTTTGTGCTATGCGGCTACAGGGGACGGGGAGATCAAGCGAAAAGCGGAGTATATCATCGACTCGCTTGCGGAATGCCAGCGGGCCTTTAGCGGCAAGCCCGGATTCCGGGAGGGCTTCCTGAGCGGATACTCGGAGGAGCAATTCGATTTGCTGGAGCGGTTTACGCGTTACCCGGAAATTTGGGCGCCCTATTATACCTTGCACAAAATTTTCGCCGGATTGCTCGACGGATACCGTTATCTCGATAATGAGACCGCGCTGACCGTTGCGGACAAACTCGGGGACTGGGTGTACCGTAGGTTAAGCCGGCTGCCGAAGCCTGTGCTGAACAAGATGTGGAGCATGTATATCGCCGGTGAGTACGGCGGCATGAACGAATCGCTGGCGGAGCTCCACTCCATTACCGGAAAGCCGGAACATCTCGCGGCGGCCAAACTGTTCGACAACGACCGCCTGTTCGTTCCGATGTTTGAAGGAATCGACGCCCTGGGCGGGCTTCATGCCAACCAGCATATCCCCCAGGTCCTCGGCGCTTTGAAGATTTTCCAGGTGACCGGGGAAAAGAGGTATTATGAGCTCGCGAGTTTTTTCTGGCGGGCCGTCACGGAGGCCCATATCTACTCGATCGGCGGAACCGGCGAAGGCGAGATGTTCAGGCAGCCGGGAAGAATCGGCGACTATCTTAGCGATAAAACCGCCGAGACCTGCGCTTCCTATAACATGCTGAAGCTTACGAAGGAACTGTTTGCCTACCGGCCGGAAGCGGCAATGATGGATTACTACGAACGGACGATGTTCAACCACATTCTCGCCAGCTGCGACAGCGAACCGACCGGGGGAAGCACATATTTTATGCCGCTCGGGCCGGGATGGACGAAGTCGTTCGATAGCACCGAGAACACCTGCTGTCACGGAACCGGATTGGAAAATCATTTTAAATATGCGGAGGGCATTTATTTTCACAAGGCGGACACCTTGTATGTCAATCTGTTTGTGTCTTCCACCTTGGATTGGCCGGAGCGGAAACTTAAGATTACGCAAGAAGCGGATAAGCGCCATCCGGGAAATGTGACATTAAAATTTGAGGGGAGCGGCACGCTGGACTTGAAGATTCGCCTGCCTCATTGGGCCTCGGGGAATTATAAGGTGATGGTGAACGATCAAGAAATGGACGATGTCGCAAACGACAACGGCTACTTGTCCATTCGCCGGGAATGGCGGGATGGAGATACGGTCAAACTTGGCTTCGGCTGCAGTCTCCGTTTGGAGGCCGCTCCGGACCGGAAGGAACGGGTGTCGCTGGCCTATGGGCCATATGTTTTGGCCGCGCTTTCGGACGTCAAGGAGTTTTTGCGGCTGCCGTTACGGACGGAGAGGCTGGAAGAGCAATTTACGAAGGAAACGGGTTCCCCAGGGTTGGCTTTTCGCTATAACAAGGCGGATCTCCTTTTTGTTCCGCTTGCGGATGTACATCATGAAAGCTATCATGTCTATTTTGAACTCATCTAGGGATGGATACATGGCTGCCGATGTTTCGGCGGCTTTTTCTTTACCGCGGATACGGATGATGACAAGCTTAAAATCGTTTGCATTCTTGATTCGGTTGTACTATTATATTTGACACTGAAAAGAACGGAATATCGGGGGCTTCTGTATGAGCGTTTTAAAGGAAAAGATTATCCGATCCGCGATCCGGCTGTTTGCGGAGAAGGGGTACCAGGCCACGTCCATTCAGGATATCGCGGACGATTGCAGTATCGCAAAAGGTTCACTGTACAAATTTTTTGTATCCAAGGACGAACTATATATTCGGATCCTTGAGACACGGCAGCAGGAAATGATGCTCGCGGTGGAACGGATCAGACAGAAAGGATTGGGGGCAAGGGAGACGTTTCTGGAGGAAATCGCTTGCCAGATTCATTTTTATATCGAGCATGGCTATTACATCGCCAGGGATCACAATGAACTTACGATGATCAACAATGACCGGATCGGCGGTGTCATGAACCGGCTGCGCGTCGAGATGTTCCGATATTATCGGGATATTCTGGAGCGGAACTATGGAGAAGTCATTTCCACTTGGACGTGGGATGCCACCGCCTTATTAAGCGGCATGATTCGGGAGTACACCTTTCATGTGCTTTTCGGCAGTAAACCGCTGGAACCGCTCATTCTTGCCGCTTTTATCGCGGACAGGATGGATGATCTGGTAACCGGGATCACGGCGAAGCAGCCTGTTCCCTTACTCTCGGATGAACGGATGGCGGAATACGCGAGAGTTGAGATGAAGTCTTTACATGACCTTCACGAAGAGCGGAAAGCGGGACTTTTCGATGCCTTGACCTCCCTAATTCCCGGTTTGACCGTACCCAATTCCCGAAAAAAAGATCTGCTCGGCGTTTTGGAAATGCTAGCGGTCGAAATCAAGGCGGAGCAGCCCCGCACCTTCCTCGTTCACGCCTTACTGAAGGACTTGGCCTCGGAAAACGAGCTGGCCTACTATATCCATCAGCTCCGTCCTTTGGTGCTGGAACAATTGTAAAAACGCAAAAGAACCTCCGCGGAAGGAGGTTCTTTCTTTTTGCTTGCCGCCGACAATACGGGCTGGAGGATCATGGCTTGCCGGTTTCCGAAGAAGGGAGTTGCGGCCTTCTTAAAAAGAAGCTTAACGCCAATCCGACCAACGCGATACAGGCGGCCAGTAAAAAGGTTTCGCCGTAGGCGGCCATACTTCCCTGCAACAGACCGGCGGCATCCGAACTTTGTGCCTGATTCGCCGTTAACCTGGACGAGAGGACGCCTGTGAAACCGGCGATGGCAAAGGAAGAGACCACCTGTTGGGTTGCGCTCGTGAGCGGGGTGACTCTGCTGACCAGGGCGGGAGGAGTCGCGTTGAGCACATGGGTATTCAGCGACATCATGGAAAGTCCCATCCCGGATCCCAAAAAGAATAAAGCCAGCAGAATCATCACGAGCGGGGTGTCCATCTTCAGGAACGACATCGCGAAAAGCGCCGCCGAGATCAGCGTCATCCCGACGATCAAAGGAGGACGCGCCCCGACCTTGTCGAAAAGCTTGCCCGCCATCGGCATAAAAATCATCGCTCCGATCGCTTGCGGCAGCATGATCAGCCCCGTCTGAAATGGAGAATAAAATTTGATCTGCTGAAGGAGAAGCGGAAACAGCAGTACGGTGCCGAACAAAGCGGTCTGCATGATCCACAAATTAATAATTCCCCGCGTAAAATCCGCCGTTTTGAATACCCGCAGTTCCATCAGAGGCTGAGGGTGCCGGAGGCAGTTCGCGATAAATAAAAGCAGCGCGGCTCCTCCCACCGCGAGGCCCGTCAGTGTCCGGGGTGAGGTCCAGCTTACCCCGCCTTCGCTGACTCCGAATGTGATCATGGCGAAAGCCAGCGGTCCCAGGACCATCCCGCGAATGTCCAAAGAAGATGCCGTATTCCCCGGGAAAGAAGGCAGGTGTTTCGCACCGATCAGAATGCCCATAATCCCGATGGGGAGATTGATCAGAAATATCCACTGCCAGTTCACGTATTCAACCAGCCAACCGGATAGCACCGGGCCAAGGGCGGGAGCCAGAAGCATGGGGATCCCGAACATGCCGATGACCGCCCCTCTTTTATCGGGGGGTGCCAGCCGGTATACCATGGCGGTCCCGATCGGCGACACCATGCCTCCGCCAAGTCCCTGGATGACCCGGAAAAGAATCAGCTGTTCCGGTGTTCTGGCAAGGCTGCACAGAATGGAGCCCAACGTGAATAAACCAATGGACATCAGAAACACGCGTTTGGGTTGAAACTTATCCGACATCCAGCCTGCCAGCGGGATTACCGCAGAAAGGGCGAGAGTATAGGCGGTGACGGACCATTGAATCACTTGAAGTGACGTATCAAAATAATGGACCAGTGTGGGAACGGCGACATTTACAGCGGTACTGTCGAGAATGACCATAAACGTCCCGATAATTACAGCCATCAGAGGAGCGAACAACTGTTTGATGGAAAAGTCCTTCGACTGTGACTGTGCGGTGCTTTGGGATGAAACGGATGGACTGGACATCTTGCATAACCTGCTTTCGTAAAATAATTTGGGACGCAAACTCCCGAGTGAAATGCATTGAAAAAAAACGGGTAGTTCGCTAAAATGACCAATGAGTTTTACATAAAACCAACAGGTCAAATATTACTGCCGAGCGGGGATTATGTCAAATCCCATTTTTAGAGAAGGAGAAAATATTTTAAAAATTAACTTTCGTTAATCGTCTGTCGCAACTTCCTCTGTTAGAATGACCGTCGAGGTATAGGCATAAAGTCCGGTTATTAAAATCCAGGCCTATACCCCTGTTAAGGTCATTCAAATTAGCGAAGGGGAGGTTATACTTGCACAGACTGAAGAAAATCGGCGTATTGGCGCTTGCCCTGGTCCTGGCCATTCCCGCATTTGCTCCTCGCGTTTATGCGGCTTCCGCCGCGCCATCGGGCGTTAAGGCATTTGGGGCGGGTTATCTCCATACCTTGCTCATCGCGGAAGACGGGACGGTTTGGGGAATGGGAGACAACGGTGCGGGAGCGTTGGGCGACGGCACGACGACCAACTCGTTTCGGCCCGTCCAGGTGATGAAAGCCGACGGAAGCCCGCTTACCAATGCCGCGGCCGTCGCGGGCGGGGGATACTTCTCGGTCGCGCTTTTGAACGACGGTACCGTCTGGACATGGGGCAGAGGAGCCTATGGGAAATTGGGCAACGGGGCATCGGACAACCAGTATCGGGCCGTCCAGGTTATCCAGTCGGACGGCAGTCCTTTAACTCAAGTTCACAGCATCGCCTCGGCCTACGACCATACATTGGCGTTAAAAGATGACGGGTCGGTTTGGGGTTGGGGTTCGAATTCATCCAACCAGTTAACGGATTATTATGACATCAGTATCCAGCGGGCCGTACGGATCAAAGCCTCGAACGGGTCCTACTTGACCGATGTGAAGGCGGTCGGCGGCGGGGATTACCATTCCATGGCCCTCAAAGAGGACGGCACCGTCTGGGCTTGGGGATATGGCGGCTTTGGCGCGCTCGGTAACGGTTCGACGGCGGATTCCGTATATCCCGTGCAAGTTACGGATTCCAGCGGAGCGCCATTGACGGGAATCACCGACCTCAAGGGCAACCGGCTCGGGGGGATGGTTCTTAAGGAGGACGGTACCGTCTGGTCTTGGGGTTACAATGAAAACTACAATCTGGGCAATCCCGGGGTAACGTCATCCAATCGGGCCATTCAGGTATTACAAACGGGATCGGTCCCCCTTACCGGGGTATCCAGGATCTCCGGAGGCGGCCGTTTAAGCATGGCGCTGAAGAGTGACGGAACGGTCTGGTGGTGGGGCATGCAAAATCGCAACCTGCAAGTCGCAACAAAATTTCTGAGCGACGCCCGTGAGATTTACGCCGGAGACAACCACGGACTCGTCATGAAAGCGGACGGTACCGTATGGGGGGGAGGCTGGACAAGCAAAGGGGAGTTGGGGACGTCTTACGAAACGACTTACATTTACTACACCAGCCCGATCCAAGTCTATCCCGCCCGAACGAATATCAGCGCCGACCCGCCGACCCTCTTGGCGGACGGAACCGGGAAGACCACGGTCACCGTTACCTTAAAGGAGGGGAGCGGCTATAACATCGGCAAAAGTGAAGGAAGCGTTCAACTGAACACTACGTTAGGCACATTGGGACCGGTGACCGATCACGGGGACGGAACGTATACGGCTGAACTAACCGCGTCAAAGACTTCCGGTACGGCTACGATCACCGGAACGATTAACGGTTATCCGTTGACCGCGCCCGGGAAGGTGACGATTAAACCGCTGGGTCCCTCGCTGTCCAAGTCGACGCTGACGGCCAATCCTTTGTCGGTTCCGGCGGACGGCGCCAGTTCTTCGACCCTGAGTTTACAACTGATCGATGACAACGGAAACGCCTTGACCGCGAGCGGAGGAACCGTTCAAATGAGTACGACCGCCGGGACGCTGACGCCGGTCACCGATCATAAGAACGGCACGTACACCGCCGTTTTGAAGGCGCCGGTCGCGGTAGGCTCAGCCGTGGTTACGGCCAAGCTGGGCGGGCAGACCATCGCGCAAACCGCGACGGTACAGTTTGTACCGGGAGCCGCGTCGGCGTCCGCATCGGAGATTTCGCTCGATGCGAGCCAGTTGCAAGCCGGTAAGGGGACCGCAACGGCGACCGTACGGCTAAGGGATGCCAACGGGAATCCTTTGACCCAAGGCGGGGATACGGTCGTTATTCAAAGCGCGAACGGCACTATAGGCAAAGTGAACGATCTTGGAAACGGCACGTATACCGCCGTGTTCAAGGCCGGAACGACCGCCGGAACCGGGAAGGTCGGCGCGACGGTCAATGGCGCCGTTTTGCAGCGGACGGCGGATGTAACCATCACGGCGGACGAGGTATCGTACGAGATTTCGACGTTGACCGCGGACGATTCCGCCATTGTTGCGGACGGCGGCAGTTGGACGAATATCACGCTGACGCTCAAGGATCAATATGGAAATTCCCTGTCAAACCGTGCCGGAAAACCAACATTATCCACTACAGCCGGCACTCTTTCGGCGGTAACGGACCACGGGAACGGAAGCTATACGGCTAGGCTATTTTCGAGCTCCGTTACAGGCGCGGCTACCGTATCCGCCAGGATGGGGTTGAGCTTTAAGCAAACCGTTCAAGTCGCGTTTATACCGGGAGCCGCGTCGGCCGACCAATCCGTACTGTCCGCCGACAGCAGCACCCTTGCGGCAGGAACGGGAAAAACCATGTTGACCGTGAAGCTGAAAGATATCCACGGTAATGCTTTGACCACCGGCGGGGACGCGGTCACTTTGCAGACGACCGGCGGCACGCTTGGCGCTGTGGCCGATAAAGGCGACGGGACCTATACGGCCGCCCTGACCGCCCCCCGGAACGCCGGCACCGTCTCGGTCTCCGGAGCGGTCAACGGCGTGAAGCTTCGGCAAACGGTGGAGTTGAGCGTCGTTCCCGGCCCCGTGTCGGAAGCGACGTCCGTAATCAACGTTGACGCGGGGACACTTCCGGCCAACGGGACGAGTAAGGCCACCGTTACCGTCCGTCTGAAGGACGCGTACGGCAATCCGTTGACGGCTTCGGCTGGGAAAGTCCTGCTGTCTGCGACGGCCGGAACGCTAAGCGCGGTGATCGACCGGGGAGACGGAACTTATTCCGCGACCTGGACGGCGCCGACGGCGGCCGGAACGGCAACGGTGACGGGCAGCATCGGGGGGAGGGCCTTGGCAAGCAAGGCCACCGTCTCCTTCGTGCCCGGCTCGGCTTCGCCCGCCGCCACGTCCGTGTTGGCGGGCCCGGACGCCATTACCGCGGACGGCGTAAGCTCGGCGACGGTGACGGTCCAAGCCAGGGACGTGTACGGCAACCCGATTACGCAAGGAGGCGACAGGGTTGCCCTGGAAACCACCGGTGGGACGTTGTCCAAAGTAACGGACCGCGGGGACGGAACTTATACGGCGACCTTGACGTCATCCACGCAAGCGAGCAAGGCGACCGTAAGCGCCGTGCTGAACGGTACGAAGGTATCGCAAGTGGCGGAAGTCACGTTCGTGGCCGGCCAGGCTTCCTCGGCGACATCGGAATTGTCCGCCGGAACTGCCGCGCTGACGGCCGATGGGATCAGCTCCACCGCCCTCACCGTTCGATTGAAGGATGCCTATGGCAATGCTTTAGTCAAGGGCGGCGATCACGTTGCTTTTCAAACGACGGCCGGCGGCGTCAGCCAAATCGCCGATCTGGGGAATGGCGTTTACACCGCGGTGTTGACGGCACCCCGAACAGCCGGAAGTGGAACAGTAACGGCAACGGTAAACGGGGCGGCTCTCCGCGAGACGGCATCCATCGCGTTTTTGCCGGGCGCGGCCTCTCCGGAAACCTCCTTGTTGATTCCGGAATTTCCGGCCATTACGGCGGACGGCACCAGTACATCCAAAGTAACGGTCCGGCTGATTGACGCGAGCGGAAACGAATTGGACCGCGGCGGCGATCACGTTGTGTTGACCACAACGGCCGGCGCCCTCGGTGCCGTGGAGGACAACGGCGACGGAACCTATACGGCCGTGCTGACCGCAGGCACCGTTACGGGCCTTGCCCAATTGTCCGGTACGGTCAACGGCGAAGTGTTCCAGCGGTCCGCCGCGGTCGAGTTTGTTGCCGGAGCCGCTTCAGCCGCTCATTCGGTTCTCGAGGCGGATACGCGTGAATTGACGGCAAACGGGGTCAACTCGACCAAGGTCACGCTGCGGCTGAAGGACCGCTTCGGCAACAGCCTGAATGCCGGCGGCGATCGGGTCGAAATCCAAACGAGCGCCGGAACGCTAAGTTCCGTGACGGATCAAGCGGATGGGACCTACACGGCCGTATTGACATCCGGTACGAAGGCCGGATTGGCGGAGCTGACCGGTACCGTGAACGGCGTCGCCTTAGCGGCCGGAACCCCGATCGAATTTCGGCCTGACGGAGCGGCGGCGGAAACGACGGCTTTGTCGGCGGACCGGACCGCCGTAACCGCGGACGGCAGCAGTAAAGCCGTGGTGACGATCCAGTTGAAGGACGAGTTCGGCAATGAGCTGGGCACGGACGGCGGAGCGATTCAACTGAAGCTGTCCACCACACTCGGCATATTGACGGACGCGAAATATACTTCAAGCGGACGCTATACGGCGGAACTCTCTTCCGCAGCGGCCGGAACGGCCGTTGTGACAGGGACGCTGGGCGGCGTACCGATCGGCTCTTCGGCCACCGTGTTCTTTGAGCCGGGGAGACCTTCCCCGGCGACCTCCACGGTGGGGGCCAACCGGACTACATTGATCGCGGACGGCAGCGATGAAGCGCTCATCACCGTCCAGCTGAAGGATGCTTCCGGCAATACGGTGCCGGATAGCGGAGCTCCCGCGGTGATCCGCATCGACTCGACGCTCGGAACGGTCACTTCCGCCGTTTATGAGGCGGATGGAAGGTATACGGCCCGTTTGATTTCGACCACGGCCGGGACAGCCACCGTTACCGCTGCGATTGACGACGTCATTGTGGCCGATACGGTCCAGGTGGAGCTTCTGCCGGGGAACGCTTCAGCCCCGGCCTCGGAGCTGACGGTGAACAGGGAAGCTCTGCCGGCCAACGGTAATGCGGCGGCTCTCATTACCGTCAAGGTTAAAGACGCATATGGCAACCCGACGACGGCTCCGGGAGGAGTGCGTCTCGAGACGACGCTCGGAACCGTAACGGAAGCCGCCTACGGAACGGCCGGTGAATACACGGCTGAAATCCGTTCCACGGAGCCGGGGATTGCGGATATCCACGCCTGGATCAACGGGACGGAGGTTCCCGGCGGCGTCCGGGTTACTTTTGCCGACGGAATCTGGTTTACTCCGCCATCCTATCGGTTACAGATCGGAGAGTCGCAGCGGACCGTCGTGGAAGTTACGTATGGCGATGTGACGGCGGATATAACTTCGGAAGCAAGCTTTGAATACAACGACGGCTCGATTCACGTCGGTCAGGCCGCGGATGGCTACTGGTACATTACCGGTCTGCAGCCGGGCACGACCGTCATTCAGGCGGTTTACGAGGGAAACGGCGGCAGATTGACGGCCAGAGCGCCCGTTACGGTCTATGCCGTACCTACCCGGCTTGCTTTCGGTGCCGCAGGCTACGAAGTGAAGGAAGGAGAACAACTCCAACTGGAACTTAACGCGACCTATTCGGACGGGACCTCGGCCGAGGTTTCCGGCGATGCGTCATTTCACTTGGGCGGCGAAGATATTGCGGCGGTGGACACCGCCGGAAGATTGCGCGGACTAAAGGCCGGCACAACGTGGGTCAGCGCCACTTACGAGGGTTTCACCGCTACGGCCGAGCTTCATATTTTACCGGGTTCCGTGAAGCATGACGGGTCTGAAGGGGAAGGGCCCGGTCGTTCCGGAAGCACGCCTTCCAGCGGAGTTGTTATTCCGCCGCGAACGAGTTCCCAGGGGGAGTTGAACATCGATTTACTGTTGGACGGAGTGGCCGGCCGGACCATCGTTTTGAAAGCCGAACAAATTCGCAGTGGGGTGATCGCCATCGAGACGAGGGAAGGAAGCAAAGAATGGGCTCTCCTTGTGAAGCCGGCCGTCCTGGATCACCTGCTGGAGCAAAACGGCGGGATGAAGCTTGAATGGCGTACGCCGCTCGGAGACTTGGAGCTTCATTTGGCTGATCTCCATAGGTTCAAAGCGCAACCTTCTCTGGATTCGATCCGTCTGTCGCTGGAAAGTCTCGGCCCGGAAAGAAAGTCGCGGATTCTGGGGCTCGCGAAGAAGATGGAAGCGGAGCTTCGGATCGAGCCGTTCCTTCTGCAGCTAAGCGGGATGAAATCCGACGGCACGTTCCTGGAAACCGACGATCATCCGATCGCCTTAATATTTGAACCGGCGAGGGACATTCGGGTACCGAGCCTTCATTTGACGGCGGCGACGCTTGATGAAAGCATCGAGTCCTTCCGATATGTGCCGGCACGGTTCGGAGCCGATGGCGCGGTTGCATTCAAACTGCCGGGTTCCGGCATTTACACCGTGTTGGAGAACCATCGAAGTTTCTCCGATCTAAATGGGCATTGGGCCCGGCTGGATGTGGAGATGATGGCTAACAAGCTCATCGTGATGGGAACGGATGATGGCAGGTTCGAGCCGGAACAATCCGTTACGCGCGCCGAGCTGGCAGCTATGCTGGTTCGTATGCTTGGCCTGGTCTCCGCTTCGGAGACGGCCGCCTTCCGCGACATCTCGGGCAAGTGGTATGAAGCCGAGATTACGGCCGCTTTTCGGGCCGGTTTGGTGAAGGGGGATGAGAACGGCGATTTCCGCCCGGATGCGGCGGTGTCAAGGCAGGAGATGTTTGTCATGATCTCCAGGGCTATGGAGACAGCCGGTTTCGCACATTCGTCCGCGGAAAGATTCGATCCGTATGCCGACCATGCAACCATTTCGGGTTGGGCGGCCCCGGCGGTCGAAAGTCTGACGGAGGCGGGACTCCTGAAAGGGAACCCCTCCAACCTGGTAAAGCCGCTGCAAACAGCGACGCGAGCCGAAGCCGCCGCAATTTTTGCGCGATGGCTGCAGCTCGAAAAATAAAGGGAAGGGCCAGTGGGCGACGTGTTCGCCGACCGGCCCTTTTTTGACGGTCAGGATATCCCGGTCGAATTTCCCGGCGGTTCAAAAGCCTGCCGATCCTAATGGTACTCCGTCCGTAAATGAACATAAGCTTGCAAGGAGAGCCGGTACCGGCTCTTTTTGTCGTACATGGAACTGATGAGTTGACTAGATCGACAAAATTTTTAAAATCCAGTAGTCTAGTATTGATTGGAAAATTGAACCAAGGGGGAAATACGTCAGATGAGAAAAAAAGCAGTGTTGGGTGCGATGGCCATTCTATTTTTATTGTCGAGCGCAAGCGTATCCGCCCATCCCGGCAGAACGGACGCCAAAGGCGGTCATTACTGCCGGACCAATTGCGCGAAATGGGGACTTGAGGACGGAGAATATCACTATCACAACGGGGGAAGAAGTTCTTCCCAGAGCAAAAGCAAGGTTCCTAGCGCTTCTTCATCTTCCAAGTCGAAGAAAAAGACGACGACAAAAACTTCAACCCGCAAAACGCCTTCGGCCGATTACGCGACATCTTCGCTTAAAGTTTTCGTGAACGGACAGGCGGTAGCTTTTAATAATACTCCGGTAATTTACCAAAGCACGAACCTGGTTCCTCTGCGGGAGATGGCCGAAGGGATGGGAGCAGCCGTTAACCTGGACAAAGACAGCGGCACAATTGTCGTCAGCAAAGATACGAACAGCGTGACGATGACCATCGGCAGCAAAACGGTTACCTATAACGGCGAAACCGAAACCGTGTCGGCAGCGCCGAAAGTGATAAAAGGCGTGACCTATGTGCCGGCGCAAGTGCTGGCCAGAGGCCTGGGCGCTAGTCTGGAATTTGACAGCGACAACCATTCGCTGATGATCACTTTGCCATAAAGCAATTTCGCTATATTAGGTTGAACCAATGCATTGGCGTTGGGGAAGGATATAAACAGTTTCGCAAATACGTCAAAAATACGTCATCGACAATCCACAATTGGAGATATATCGGAGTTCACATCTTTAACGGGAAAACTTCCCGCTAATGTACCGATCTCGGCTCTTTTATCGGATTTAGCTGGAAAAACTCCATCTATTTCGCCGCCCTATTGCCAATTGGCGCAATTTCAGGCGAATTAGCAGGAGATTCTCCAGCTAATTCGCCTTTACAGCCGCCTGTGCACCAAATTAACGGGAAGAATTCCTTTTAATTCAATGAGCTGCAGGTGAAGAATGTGAAAAGAACCCTTTCCACTGCTGTATAGCGACACCCTATGAGACATCAAGCCTGCCGCAGACATACTAATCCGTATTAAGCCCGCTGTGATCGAGGTGCCTAGTGCTCTTACAACTCTAAAAGATGCAAATCTGCAGGTATTTAGGGTCGATCCACGAGGGTATGCGAAAAAAGATGCAAATCCGCAGGTATTTCTAGCGATTTTAGAGAAACAAGCCGGTTTAGTTGAAAATTCCTGCAGAATTGCAGGAATTTTGAAATTTTTGCTCCGAACGAGAAAAAACATGCAGATATGCAGGAATTCTTGTTAGTCAAGGTTGTCTGACGGGCTCCTAGTCTGCAATCCATAGTTCAAACTATATAGTTATATGAATTCAAGAAGAAGTTCCATAAAATATATTATGCAAACCATATGTAAATCAATGGTGCAAACCCGTATATACGGGTTCTCTTTTCATCATACCGAATATATGTTCTTATTGGGACTTTAGTAGGTAGGGCTGCCTGCCAATTTTAGGTATGATATAGATGATGGGCTTATATGATAATTTTAATAGTTCTGACAACTTACGATGGTGGGGGGGAACGGCATTTTGATGGAGATTACGGAGACTTGGATCGACTCACTGGCGCCCAACAGCGCGGCGATCAAGAATGGTCAAGACTTGAACAAAAAGGGAAAATACATAGAACTGCACCGGTCCGAAGACGGTCAAGTCCTGTTTGGACTGTGTGCGGGAAGCGGAAAAACACCGTATGCGCCATCCGCGGATTTCGCGATTCCGGACAAACCGGTCATGCGCTGCAGCTGTCCGAGCCGGCAGTTCCCGTGCAAGCATGTCTTGGGCCTCCTGTACGCTTATGCGGAGGGAAGACCGTTTACGCCGGCGGAGGTGCCGGAAGATCTGGCGGCCAAACGGGAGAAAGCCGGGAAACGGGAAGAGAAGAAAGCGAAGGAAGCGGTGACGGCCGCCGAAGCCAAGCCAAAAAAAGTCAATAAATCGGCGCTTAAGAAGAAGATCACGGCGCAACTCGAGGGGTTGGAACTGCTTGAGAAATTAACGCAGTCCTTGATTCGGCGCGGTCTCGGCACGCTGGATGCCAAAGAGCTCAAAGTGATTCAGGAACATATGAAGCAAATGAAAAGCCATTATTTGAACGGAGCGCAAATTCAGCTTGGTAAGCTGTTTCTCCTCCTGTCGCAAAAGGACGGCAAAGAGCGGGCTTATTCCTTGGCCGCGGATCAGCTTGCGATCATTCACGCTTTTATCAAAAAAGGCCGGGCCCATTTAACCGCTAAGCTGGAGGATCCCGAGCTTGCGCTGGATCATGAATCCTCGATCGAAGAATGGCTCGGACACGCCTGGCAGTTGACCGAACTGAAAGAGGCGGGGCTGGTCGCGCCGGCTGCCGAACTGATTCAGCTGGCTTTTACCAGCTATGATGATACCGCCCGGCAGGAGTATGTTGACTGCGGCTACTGGATTCAGCCGGACAGCGGGGAGATTCACTATACCGTTCAATATCGCCCCTATAAAGCCGCGAAATTAATGAGGGAGGAAGACAGCTTCTTTGAGGTCGCTATCGTTCCCGAGCTGTACCGGTATCCCGGAGGTCTGAACCGGCGCGTCCGTTACGAATCCATGACATCGAGAGCGTTGGAGAAGAGCGATCTAAACCGGATACGCGAGCATGCGGCGGAATCTTTTGCGGAGATCGTAAAAAGCGTGAAAACCCAGCTTAAAAACCCGTTGGCCGATCCCAATCCGGTCGCACTGCTGTCTGTTGACAAGGTGGTCGCCGATGGAGAGGGAAGGCTGTTTGCCGCGGATCGGCAGGGAGACACCCTGGAGCTTCGCGACATCCTGGATAACGGCACCGTTCATCTATTGAAGTTTCTGCCAGAAGACGCTCTAAGTGAGATTGCGATGCTAGCGATGTTTCATCATGATTCTCTCAGCGGTCGACTTGCCGTGCAGCCGCTGACGATTTTAACCCGGGAAGAACGGGTCCGGTTGCTCTACTAACAACGCGAATTGGAGGAACGTTTACATATGAGTCAAGCCTTACTAATGGAGCTGAACGATGAAATCCGGCGTCTTTATATGGCGGGGAGCGATCTGGCGGCCGGGGATTTTCGGTTAAAAAGGCTGCTTCCGTCTTTTCAACAGCTGGGGGAACGCGCTCCGGTGTTTAAAAAGCTGGCCGAAGGGGTGGAGTCCTTGATCGGCGAAGGCGGCGGGGCGGAATCGGCCCGGCGGCTCCAGGATGTCAATCTTTTGCTTCAGTCGGTGCTTCGTACCCAGGGAAAAGGCTCCGCCGAAGGGGAAACGGCTTTGTTGAACAGCAAGCCCGTCTCGTTGAAGACGATCCGGTCGTACCGGAAATTGTCGGCGGTCCGGCAGGCCCTGACGACGCGGGGCGGCGGGCGGCATGAAATCATCGTCGAAGCTTTCCGCGAAGGGTTGTTTCAAGACCTGCGCCTGCTTCCGCTAGCCATCGAAGCGTTAAACGATCCATACGCGGAGATCGCCGATTTTGCCATGAACGATATTTTACCGTCTTACGGTCCCGAAATCGTACCCCACTTGCTTGAAAGCTTTCAACCGGGCGGGGGGAGGGTTGAAGCCCGCAAGCTGACCGTTATCGCGCGATGCGGCGGCGACGAGGTGCTTTCAGCGATCTGTGAAGCGGCCGCTTCTGGGTCCGATGAAGTGCGCACGACGGCGATTCGCCTGTTGGCGGGGCATGCCGATTACGAAGAGACCCTGCTGGACTTCAGCCGCGACAAGAAGAAGAGTATCCGCGAAGCGGCGTATCAGGCCCTGGCCGACAGCGACTGGGCGAGCGCTGCCGAGCGTCTTTATGAGGCGTCCAAAGGGAAGGACAGCGAACTCGTGAGTCCGGCGCTTAACCGAAGCCGGTCAGAGCTGCTGATCAATTGGTTGGTACGGGATTATGCGGAATTGCTTCAATCGGTCGAAAGCGCGTATCCTGAGAAAGAGATCGACAGGGAGGTTTCGCTGCAAAGCAGACGGTATTTCTGGGCAGTGCATGGCAAGACCGGCCCCGAGATGGAGCCGATGTACTTACAGGTTTTGCGAAAGTATTCTTTCTACGCGCACACATTAGGCTGGACTTTTTTGACGGATGCAGCGTTGCAGTACATAAACGGGGTGAATTCCGAAGAAGGTCGGCAGCTTATCCGGGCAGCGGTGGATACCGAAATGGAAAAGACCGCGGGAACCAGCGCTTTCGTGCGTGAAACATTAGTCAAGGCGCAGCCCGTACTGCCTCCGGACCGGCTTTACGAAGCCTATGCGGGGGTCCTCAAAGACCGTTTGAACGCTTCCCCAT
The DNA here is from genome assembly GCF_020179875.1 of Paenibacillus sp. alder61. NCBI lineage: Bacteria > Bacillati > Bacillota > Bacilli > Caryophanales > Paenibacillaceae > Paenibacillus > Paenibacillus sp. alder61. The sequence goes on along the minus strand of NZ_JAIUDG010000020.1, from coordinate 25,042 downwards.
TGAGCAAGATCGCCACCACCTGTAAACAACTGCTGGATACGTTGGAAGATCTGGTGATCCAGCGTAAATACCTGGAGGACCAACCGGTTTGGGCGGATGAGAAGAAGAGCTATGTGTTCACGGTCGAAATGCTTCCGCCGGAGGAAGTTGCCGTCACCTGGGATTCCCGTTGGCTGGATCATTTTATCGCGCTCGATCATTTGGCGCTGGTCAGTGCTTTTGCCCGGCCGGGACATGAAGGGGTCTCTTCCTACCTGCTTGACAAACTGAGCAAATCTCCGGAGTTTCGCAACCGTTTCGCCAATCTGGCCGTCATGGGGCTGGTTCGCGCGGGCATCCCGGAGGGGGAGCTCCATGAAGCGCTGGTCCGTGCGCTGGAGGACGAGCGGAATACGGAATGTCGCGAAATCGAGCCGTTTCTGTTCGAGCAGCTGTCCCGTTTACCGGCGTCCTATGCGGGCCGGATTCGGGCGGCTATGCCGAAATTCGCCTCCGATGCGGTCCTGCAGCTCGGCTATATTTTGAAGACCATGGAATCGTAAGTCATCCATTAGCATCCATTCATTTCTAAAGGAGAGATCCATTGATGAGCAAGACGGAACCCGTAATGCAGGATATTATGCGCAAGCCCGCGGAGGTGTTGTATCAGGAAGAATTACAGGCATTGATCCGCGAGGATCAAGGCAAAGTTCCGACGGGATGGCAAATGTCCCCGCAATCGGTGCTTAAGTTTATCGTCGGCGGGCAAGCCGGAGGCCGGACCATAACGCCGAAATATATCGGGAACGCTCGCCTCGTGGAGATGGCGATCGCCACGCTGGTGACCGACCGGGCGCTGCTGTTGATCGGCGAGCCGGGGACGGCCAAATCCTGGCTGTCGGAGAATCTCTCCGCGGCCATCTACGGGAACTCCGGGCTGGTTGTCCAAGGTACGGCGGGAACGACGGAGGAGCAGGTCCGCTATTCCTGGAATTACGCCATGCTTCTCGCCCAAGGACCGACCCCGGAGGCTTTGGTCAAGAGTCCGATCATGCGGGCCATGGAAGCGGGCGGCATCGCCCGGTTCGAGGAAATCTCCCGCTGCGCCTCCGAAGTGCAGGACGCGCTGATCTCGATTTTGTCGGAGAAGACGATCTCCGTTCCGGAGCTCGGCAAAGAGGTGAATGCGAGTAAAGGCTTTAGCATTATCGCTACGGCCAATACCCGTGACAGGGGGGTCAACGAGATGTCCACGGCGCTGAAACGCCGCTTTAATATGATCGTTCTACCCGCGCCCGCCGACCTGGAAACCGAAGTGGAGATCGTAAAGAAACGGGTTGCCGAAATCGCTTCTTCCTATGATCTGCAAGCGGCGGCTCCTTCCGACGAGGCGCTGCAAAAAGTCGTAACTATCTTCAGGGAACTGCGCAGCGGTATGACGCTGGACAAAAAGGAGAAGGTGAAGTCCCCGGCCGGGGTCATTTCCACGGCCGAAGCGATCTCGCTGCTCACCAACAGTATGGCGCTTGCGGCCAGCTTTGGCGGCGGGGAGATGACGGATGAGGATTTGGCCGCCGGCCTGCAGGGCGCCATCGTAAAGGATGACGACAAGGATCGTCTCGTGTGGAAGGAATATCTGGACAATGTGATGAAAAAGCGCGGGGCCGGCTGGCGCGGTCTTTACACGGCCTGCAAGGAGATGAATCAATGAAGACGGAGGCGGCTAGCGGCGCTGGGGTGCAGATTTTCGGCGTCCGGCATCTGTCGCCGGCCGGCGCTTATCATGTGGGCCAATTTCTGGATCGGATCCATCCCACGGCCGTCCTGATCGAAGGGCCTTCCGACGCTTCTTCGGAAATTGCGCATTTGACGAACGCTTCTACCCGGCCCCCCGTCGCTCTATTGGCTTTCACCGAAGAGCTGCCGGTGCGGACCGTACTTTGGCCTTTCGCCGTGTACTCCCCGGAGTATCAGGCCATGCTCTGGGCGCAAAAACACGGAGCTTACTGCGCGTTTATCGATTTGCCCTCCTCTTCCGCGGTTTGTTTGCAGGATATCCGCGGCGCCGCCCGCGATAAGGAGTTGCTGAACGACCCAGATGAGCAGGCCCCCCAGTCACCTGTCGCCGGACAAACGGCGGAGGGAACGGGGGCTCCGGGCGGAATGGCGGATGACCCGGATTTGTCCACGTCGCTGTACGACAAAATTGCCGGAATCGCGGGCGAGCCCGATTATGACACCTATTGGGAGCGGAACTTTGAGCACAATTTGCGTCCGGAGGCGTACCGGCAAGCGATTCTGGCCTATTCCGGCCAAATGCGGGAGCTGACGGAGGAGAAGGAAAGGCGGGACGACCGGCTGGAATACGCTTATAACGCCGTTCGTGAAGCTTACATGTGCCGAAAAATCGCGGAGGCGGTCGCGGCGGGACATAAGCCGGAACAAATCGTGGTCGTATGCGGGGCGTATCACGCTTCAGCCCTGCAAAATCCGGCGCTGGCCATGAGCGACGAGGCGCTGTCGCAGCTTCCCGCCCGCAAGACGAAGCTGACGCTCATGCCGTATTCCTATTTGCGATTGTCTTCACTGACCGGATACGGGGCGGGAAATCGGGCGCCTTATTATTTTGAAATGATGTGGGAGCAAATGCGGCGGGGTGACGTAGCCGAGCTGTCCCATCGTTATCTCGCTTCCGTCGCCGCGGATTTGAGGAGAACGGGGACGCATCGGTCCACGGCGGAAGTGATCGAGGCGGTCAGGCTTGCCGAAGCGCTGTCGGCTTTGCATGGCGGAAGCGCTCCGACGCTGATGGATCTAAGGGATGCCGCCAAAACCCTTTTGGGGCGCGGGGAGCTGTCCGTAGTCGCCGAAGCGCAGGCGCGAACGGAGGTAGGCACGGCGATCGGCGCGCTGGCCGAAGGCGTCAGTCAAACGCCGATTCAGGATGACGTGGCCCGCCAACTAAAACGGCTGAAACTGGAGAAGTACAAAACCGCCGTAGCGCAAGATCTCGCTCTCGACTTGCGGGAAAACCGGAGAGTCTCTTCGGAGGAAGCGGCTTTTCTCGATTTGAATCGCTCCTTCTGGTTCCACCGTTTGAAGCTGCTGGGCATTCATTTTGTCAAGGAACAGAGAAGAACGGCGGAGCAGGCCGTTTGGTCGGAACATTGGGTTATCCAATGGTCTCCGGAAGTGGAGATTGAAGTGGTGGAGTCCAATCTCCTCGGGGAAACCGTGGAAACCGCTGCGGGCTTCGTGCTTCAGCAGCGGCTGGAGGAATGCTCCACCCTCAAGGAGGCTTCCGAGTTGATTTCGGCCGCCTACGAGTGCGGGATGATTCACCAAATGGAGGCGGCGAGATCGGCTTTGCAAAAGCTGGCGGTGCAAAGCCAGAATGTGGCGGAAATCGCGGCCGCGGCGAGAAGGCTGTCGCAGTTGATCCGTTTTGGCGGCATCCGAAGAATCGAGACGACTCCGCTTGTTCCGCTCCTGGAGCAGCTGTTTTTGCGCGCGTGCCTGTTCTTGCAGGAGGCGTGCCAATGCAACGATGAAGCGGCTCAGGCGATGGCGGAGGCGATGAACGAGTTGAACCATATCGCCGCGGAACATAGCGACGAAGTCGACGAGGCGCTGTGGATTCGGGAACTGTCCGTGTTGTCGGACAGGGATGACGCGCACCCGAGATTATCCGGGTTGGCCTGCGCCATTCTGCTCGAACGGGGGGAATTGTCGGCCGAGGCGTGTTCGGCGGAGGTTTCGCGCCGGCTCTCGCCGGGCATTCCGGCGGACCTGGGCGCCGGCTGGTTCGAGGGACTGGCGATGCGCAACCGCTATGCCCTTTTATCGCGGATGAGCTTATGGGATCAGCTCAACGCCTATATCTGCTCGCTGGAGGATGACGAATTTGTGCGGTCCCTGGTCTTTTTGCGCCGGGCGTTCAGTGTATTCAGCCAGCGCGAAAAGACGATGGTTGCCGAACTGCTCGGGGAATTGTGGGGCGTGGAACCGGAGCGGGCCGCCGAAATGATTACGGAAGATCTGAAGGAGGAAGAAGCCCGGATGCTGGATGAATTGAATGATTTTGATTTTGAGGACTTTTAGACGATGGCCGGAGCGGTAAATCGTGAGGCTCTGTCCCGCTGGCGGCTCATTCTGGGCGCGGCCGCCGAAGGGGATCTCGGCCGCTACGCCGGTCAGGTAGAGATCGGGCTTACGGACGATGAACGGATTATGGACCGGGCGCTTGCCGCCATCTATGACCAGACGGACCCTGGCGAAGCAGGGGCATCCGGAAGCGGTTCGGGCGCGCGCGGCGCGGGCCAGGGGAAATCCGCCCCTCGGCTCGCGCAATGGCTTGGCGATGTGAGGACTTTTTTTCCGGAAGATGTGGTCTCGGTCATTCAACACGATGCGATGGAGCGTAAAGGCTGGAAGCAGCTGTTGTTCGAGCCGGAGGTGCTGGCCAGTGTGAAGCCGGATATTCATCTCGTCGGAACCTTGTTGTCCCTAAAAGGAAAAATCCCGGAGAAGACGAAGGATACCGCGCGCATGCTTGTGCAGGCCGTGGTGGATGAATTGGTCAAGCGCATGAGCCATGAGCTTCAAAGAGCCGTAACGGGGGCCCTTAACCGCAGGCAGCATACACCGCTTCCTTCGTTGAGCGGGATTGACTGGAAACGTACCATCCAGCGGAATTTGAAGCATTATGATGCCGAGCGCCAACGGATTATTCCCGAACGTTTCTATTACTTCGACCGGGCGAAGCGAAGCAAGGAATGGACGGTCATCGTCGATATCGACCAGAGCGGCTCCATGGCGGAATCGGTCATCTGGGCGTCTGTCGTCGGGTCCATCTTTGCGAGTATGCCCGCTTTGGATACCCGGGTGGTCGTCTTCGATACCGAAGTGGTCGATTTGACCGAGCAATGCGCCAACGATCCGGTGGATATGCTGTTCGGGATCCAGCTCGGCGGGGGCACGAATATCGACAAATCCGTCGCGTACTGCGAGCAGTTTATTACGGAACCGAAAAAAACGCTGTTTATTCTCATTTCCGATTTGTACGAAGGCGGCAATCAGTCGCGCTTGATTCGGCGAATGCGGGAGATGAAAGAAGCCGGCGTGAAGACCTTATGTCTGCTCGCCTTGTCGGATGAGGGCAAGCCGTTCTACGATGAGCAGTTGGCGAGAGCCTTTGCCCGGGACGGAACGCCTTCGTTTGCCTGTACGCCCGCCATGCTGCCGGAATTGGTGGAAGGCGCGCTGCAGGGCAAGGATTTGGCCGAACTGGTGAAAAGGTTGGAGGGCCGGGGGAGAGCCCAGGCTTGAAATACGGAAGAGGTGCCGCAATGGCGGCACCTCTTCCGTACTGTTTCCTGTGAAAATACGCCGATAAGGCGTTTTTTATCGTTCGTTCAACTCGGACAAGGCCACCTCTCGCTCTTGTTCCGGCTGATCGAGGGGGTAAATCCGGGCGGTTTCGCTGCGTTCGTCCACATGCTGAATAACGTTTACCATCGTAGGCGATTCCACGATTTCCTTAGCGCGTTGGCTGTTCATCGATTGTCCCTCCTGGGGTGAGTATACTCGAATGGTTCCGTAATACGTTGTCCCATTTTTTCGGGAAATATGCGTGATCAAGGCGGGGCGTCGTACATGCAGGCCGATTCCGCTATAATTGAGGAAGCGAGCGAATGGAGAGGAATGTAAACATGAAGAAAATGATCGTCATTGGGGCGGGCATTCTTGGAGCGTCCACAGCTTATCATTTGGCTAAAATGGGCGCCGATGTCACCTTGATCGACCGTAAAGACGCCGGGCAGGCTACGGACGCCGCCGCGGGAATTCTCTGCCCCTGGGTGTCCCAGCGCCGCAACCAGGCCTGGTATCGGCTGGCCAGAGCAGGGGCCCGCTTCTATAGCGACTTCATCGAAGAATTAAAACGGGAAGGCGAGACGGAAACCGGGTATGCCCGGGTCGGGGCACTGCTTATTCATACGGAGGCGGAGAAACTCGATAAGCTGGAGGAACGCGCTCGGCAGCGGCGTGAGGACGCGCCGGAAATCGGGGAAATCACCCGCCTTGGGGAGCACGAAACCAAGGCCCGATTTCCGCTCCTGGAAGCCGGCTATCCATCCCTGCACATCGGCGGCGCAGCCCGGATCGACGGGCGGGCGCTGCGCGACGCGTTAATCCGTTCGGCGCAGCGGAAAGGCGCGGTCGTTGTCAACGGGGATGCCTCGTTAATCTATGAGGATAACCGCGTGACCGGCGTTAGAGTAGGAGAGAAGAGCTATGCAGGCGACGGTGTTATCATTTGCGCGGGAGCTTGGGCCGATGCCTTGTTTAAGCCGTTAGGTCTCCGCTTTCTCGTCCGGTTCCAAAAGGCGCAGATCATGCATTTGCGTGTGGAGGGGGATCAAGATACGGGGATTTGGCCCGTGGTGATGCCCCCTTCCGATCAATATTTGCTGGCTTTCGACCAGCGGAAAATCGTTATCGGAGCGACGCACGAAAACGAAGTGGACGGGTACGACACGCGGATTACACCGGGCGGCATGCAGGAAATTCTCAATAAAGGTTTAGCCGCGGCGCCTGGGCTGGCCAACAGTACTTTTCAAGAAATGAGAGTCGGTTTCCGGCCGTTTACGCCCGGGTTTCTTCCGGTTGTGGGCAAGATTCCCGGCTGGGATGGATTGTTTGCCGCAAACGGTTTGGGCGCGTCCGGATTGACCACAGGACCGTTCATCGGAAGCCAGCTGGCCAAAATGGCGCTGGACCAGCCGACGGATATCGATTTCTCCGATTATGATGTAAGCCTGGCTCTTGACGATCCGCGGTCGGGGTAGAATAACGGAGAGGCTTTGCCCTAATATAAACGGGAAGAGCTCGGGGACCATATCCCGAGCTCTTTTTTAAACGGGTTATTTTATTCGAGATGGAGTTCCACCGGATCGGAGTTCAACCGGCTGCCTGCCGCGCGAATTACAAACCGGTAGTTCTCCGCGGCTTTGATATTGCTGACGGTCAAGCTGTAATCCGTCTTGCCGGGCTCGACGCTTACATACGCGTTCCAGTAAGGTTTGATCTTTCCGTTTGCTTCATAGATTCGGAAGCCTTTCACGGGTTCGGCGCTGGACGCGGGAAGCTTCCAGGAAAGGGTGGCTTTCCCGGCGTTCACCCGTATTTTGGGGTCGTCGACAGGGTCAGGTTTGCGGTCCGTCCGCTTGATCCCGTACTCGTCGTACTTCTTGACGCCGTTATTACCGGAAGACTCATCCTTCTTGGCGGCGGTATACGCCTTGATCTTCAGGACCTCTTCGGAAACGGAAACCTCGGTGAACATCTTCTTGAAAGGCTGGGTATTGATCGCGGCAAAATAATCATCGTATCCCGGATACTTGGTATAAAATTTGTCCCCGAAGGCATTGGACATCAAATACACCGTACCTTTGGGGTTAACGGCGTTTCCTTGCGCGTCAAACGTAATCTGGCCGGGAGGGATCACCTTGTCGTTCAGCATTTGGTACGATCTCATATACATGTGATCGTGGGCTTCGAATACGAGGTCGACGCCCATTTGGTCCAAGGCCGGGACGAGGACTTTTTTGTAAAATTGAACGCGGTCATCCTCCCATTCTCCCGCATTGTCCCCGGCGGAATAGGGGCCTTTATGAAGGGCAACGAACTTCCATTTGGCGTCGCTTTTGGCCACGATATATTTCATCCATTCGACCTGATCCTGGAACTGCCGGTCTTGCTCCTTGATCCCGCCGCTGCTCGACAACTCTCCGGCATACTGCGTGTTGAAAATCAGAAAGAGGGCGTTGCCGTATTCAAAAGAATACACGGAGCCGTCATGCGTATCGGCCACAACTTGTTTCGGCAGATTGAAATGGTAGTAAAAGTTCGAATTCGGCGTCGTTTCGTCGCCGTCATAGTCCTGAACTTCATGTCCGCCGAGGACGGGCACGATCGGAACATTCATAAGCTGTTCCTGGGGAAGCCCCAGCATCCATTGCCACTGTTCTTCCAGATCCCCGTTATCCACGAGATCCCCCGCATTGATGATGAATTTGGGATCGCCGACCGTTTGCACCGCTTTTCGGAACGTGTCGGCCCAAGGTTCGAAATCCGCCTTGCTGGAGGCTTGCGAATCCGCGCCAGCGATGAAGCGGAAGGGTTCGGCCTGGGCCGTATCGGTCGTAAAACTGCCGGTCCGGCTCCAACTGTTCGCCGCTCCGCTGCCGACGCGATATCGATATGTCGTCCCAGGGGTTAATCCGCTTGCCGTGACTTTGTGGCTGTAAAACTTCTTTTTCTTATTGGCCTTCCGGTCCGCCTTCGTCACGAAAGTGGTAATTTCTTCGGTCGTTCCTTGAAAGGTTAAGGCGTCATTCTCGGGGAAATCGCTCCCGGTTGCTTTGGCCGCTTCGACCACTTGCAGGGCGGAAGGCGACGGTACATCCGTATACCATGCGAATTGTCGGGTCGTTTTCGTGTCTCCAAACAGCGTCATGGTGACCAGCTTGGGCTCCGTTTGCGGTTCCTGCGTTCCCGTTGCCGTGCCAGTTACGCGGATATCCTTAATCAGGCTGGAACCGGTATCCCCGATGCCTTGGCTCCCTTTGGTATTCGTATTCGAATTCACGATCCAACGGATATATAGGTTATCTTGATTCTCGGCGTCCGCAGGCAGCGGGGCGTTTGCCAGTTTGCAGGAACCGCCGGGGCAGTTAAAGCTGGATTGCGTCATCTTTAAAGACAACCCCGGCACATCCGTCCAGTTCTTGTTATCGGTGCTGTACTGAACCTTGAAGTCCCGCGGTCCCGTACCCGATGAAGTCTGCTGGGAGGAAAGGGCGATATCCCGGTAACCTTTAGTCGAAAGACTGGCGAGCCAGTATTTTTTGTTTTTGCCGTTGTCCCAACCTTGATAGCTTATCGAGTGCTGGTCGCTGTCATAATACTCGAAAAATCCGCCCACATTCCGGAAGCTGGAGGATTCTTGATAGATGCCGCCCGTTGCCGGAAAAACGCCATCCTGATCTTCACCTGAAAAAATCCATTCCGAAAGCAGCGCCTCCGCCAGTGCGGTTTCTGTTTCAGCCGCCCGGGAAACGCCTTGGCTCGAAACGATGATCATCAAGGCGGCCAACAGAGAGCATAATAGACGGGCACCGGTTTTTCGATGATTTGAGTAGGTTAACATGCCAATCTCCCTTCGCTAGATATTTAAAGCGCTTTAACTTTTGAACGGAACACTATGAAAGGTCGGCCGGCCATTCGCTGATAAATATATGGAAAGGGGGAAGAAATCAGAACAAGAAAAAACTCGGGGCGAATCAGGACTGAAATAATAGTGATGCATGGGGTCAATCGGAGATTGGGGTTAATGCGAGAGCAACATTATACAATAGGGGATAAAAACTTTCTGGTATAGTGGATAAGGTGGAGTACATACGAGGAGGTTACATGATGACGAAGGAGATCCGAACGGTCTGTTACGACGCTGAACTGGACGTGGAAGCCTACCGGTTTGAGGGGATCATGCAGAAGTTTCCGCATCATTTTCATGACTATTACGTCTTTGGGATTATAGAGAAAGGACAGCGTTACCTGGAATGTAACCAACGGGAGTACATCATCCATCCCGGAGATATGATTATTTTTAATCCGAAGGATGTCCACACCTGTATGCAGGTTGATGGGGATGTGCTTGACTATCGCTGCATCAATATAGAGGTTGACCGCATGCGGGAACTCTCCCTCGATATATCGGGAAGGGAGGAGACGCCGGTGTTTGCCGGACCTGTGCTGCGCGGAACCGAGTTGGCTCCTTTGCTTAAGGAACTGCACCAACTAATCAGTGAGGGCGAAACGGATTTCATCAAGGAGGAATTGTTCTTTGTATTGATGGGACAGATCGTCCAGGATTATTCGGAAGTTCGGGCAGAGCCTGCGCACAGCGGGAGGACGGCCGAATTTCGCAGGGTGTGCGAATATATGGAGAGCCATTACCCGGAGAAAATAACACTGGATAAGCTTTGCGGCCTTGCCGGGCTTAGCAAATATCATTTTATTCGTTCATTTACCCGTGATCAGGGAATATCGCCGTACAACTACCTGGAGACGATTCGAATCGGCGCCGCCAAGAAACTCCTGGAACAAGGGATCGCTCCCTCGTTAGCCGCCTTGAAGACCGGATTCAGCGACCAGAGCCATTTGACTCACTTTTTCAAACGGTATATAGGTCTAACTCCCGGCCAATATATGAAAATCTTCCGTGAGGAAGCCGCATCTGTCCCTTTAAAGCGGAAGGTTAACGTATGAGCGGCCGGCGTCGTACCACAACCGCACACACGGCCGCTCTTTTGACCATTTTGATATGGGGCACTACATTTATTTCGACCAAGCTGATGCTGGGGGATTTTTTGCCGCAGGAAATCCTGCTGTTTCGCTTTTTGATCGGGTATGCCGTCCTCTGGGCGATTTACCCGAAGGTGATCTCATTGAGGCCGATCCGGGAGGAGCTGCTTTTCGCGGCAGCCGGGCTCACCGGGGTTACCCTCTATTTCCTACTGGAAAATATCGCATTAACTTACACGTTGGCTTCCAATGTCGGCATCATCGTGTCCGCAGCGCCGTTAATTACGGCCGTTCTAGCCCATTTTCTGTTGGGGGAGAAGTCGCTGCATCTACGCTTTTTGGCCGGTTTTGCGGTGGCTATGGCGGGAATTGTGATGATCTCCTTTAACGGAGCCAGCCAATTGGCGCTGAATCCGTTGGGTGATGTACTGGCCTTTCTTTCCAGCGTCATTTGGGGGATATACTCGATTCTGATGCGCAAAATCAGCTCGTTGGGTATTCCGGCCATTGGCTGTACTCGCCGGGTCTTTTTTTACGGGTTGGTTTTCATGCTGCCGGTATGCTTCTCGCCCGGATTTCATCTCGGCCTTTCAAGGTTTCAAGACAGTACCCAGCTATTCAACCTGTTGTTTCTCGGCTTGGGAGCTTCGGCACTGTGTTTTGTTACCTGGAACTGGAGCGTCGGCGTACTCGGGGCAGTGCGCACGAGCACCTACATTTTTCTGGTGCCGGCGGTAACCGTGATTGCGTCCTTTTCCATTCTGCATGAGCCGATAACGGTGATTACGGCTTTAGGGATGATCCTTACGCTGGCAGGCTTGCTTTTATCCGACCGATCGATCCATCTTTTTGGATTTAAGCGATATAAAGGGAAATCCCGGGAGGCACACCGATCTTTGGACGAGCTTGGCTAGGAGCTCCGATATAGCGCAGATGAGTCCCGCCAGAACGGGTTTAAAGATGAATTCATATTATCCTATTCCTCAAAAGATAGATTCGCAGGTTCATCGAGCATCTCTTAAACAAGCTCCAGGTTCGTACTCGGCACGTTCAAGTCGACTTCTTCAAAACGGAAGCTGTCGACCCAAACCTTTCCGGTTCCCATCAGTATCACGCCGATCGAGATCGTCGCGCTTTCCTCGGGCACATCCAGCACAATGGCGTAATGGTTCCAATTCGTGTCTCAATTTCCTTAAATCAATCGATGAATTTCAATGCAGACCGAACGTAAAATCAAAAGCAAAACCGCCTTCCGGAAAAAGGCGGTTTTAAATTCTTTTTATTTAGATGGTCTTACCGTTTCTTTGCTAAGAATAAGGTGCTGATAAATTTTAGCGTTAGCCTTCCACCATGTTTTAACATGATAGTTGTGGCCTCGTGAATTAACTTGGTTTGATCCGACTCTGGCAGAGCGAGGAAACCGCTCCCCGTTTTCAAAAAGCCAATGAAGCCTTCAATATTGTACTGTTGATTCCAAGGAAAACGATGAACAGAGGGGGGAGCGAAATGTTCACAATTGGAAATTTCTATTGTAATATTGTTAATCCTATTGTTGATTTCTTCCAAACTATGAAACGGGAACACATCATAATTGATACAAAGGGAAATTAATTCTTTGTATTGTGGTTCGATTTCACTTAAGTACATATTCCAAAATAAAGCCAGATAACCATGTGTCTTTAAGCTGTTTGCGCACTTTGTATAACCAATAGGCTTTGGTACCCAGTGAAAGGCTTGCGCAGAGAACACCATATCAAAATAATGGTTCGGCTCCATCCAATTTTCAAACCGTGTAACAACAAATTCCACCTTTTTGTCCTTGTGTTTATTCATCCCCATCTCTGCTAATTGAGGACTCGGCTCGATGCATACAAGGTTATATCCTCGATTTAAGAACAACTCGGATGCCTTTCCACTGCCAGCACCGATTTCAAGTATTTTTGAATCCAAGCCAATATTCGATTTCTTTTCTATACAGTGGATTAATTCTTTGGGGTAACTGGGTCTGTAAAGATCGTAATATGCCGCCGTTGCATTAAAACGCTTGCTTTCTTCTTCCCAATCCACCTTTGACATCCTTGTCACACCCTCCCGCTATTTCAGTCGATATTCGGCAAACGGTTCGCTGTGGACGAATCGGCTGCTTATATCATTCAGCTTGCGCTCCAAATCCGTATCATAAGGAATGGACACGCTTTGCAGGCTGTCCTGCAATTGTTCCACCCGGGTGGCTCCGACAATCACGGTGGATACTGCCGGGCGGTTCATCAACCAGGCTAAAGACAAAGCGGTCGGGCTGATCTCTACTTCTTTAGCGATCTTTCCGATTTCGTTGCCGAGTTGGATTCGTTCATCCGTTAGAAATCTCGCAAAATTGGGGTCTGTATCCGCTCTTGATCCGGCAGGCGCCCGATCCGCAGCGTACTTACCGGTCAAAATCCCTCCTGCCAAAGGGAAATAAGGAATGATGCCGATTCCTTGGTCCAAACAAAGGGGAACCCATTCTTTTTCCGGGGTACGGTCGGCGAGGGAATAGCTGCATTGGAGGGAAATGTATTTCGATAACCGCAGCTGCTCGCTGACACTTAGCGCCTTCATCAGTTCCCAGGCTGCATAATTGGATGCCCCGATGTAGCGGACTTTACCCGAGGTAATCATATCGTCCAGAGCACGAAGGGTTTCCTCCAACGGTGTGAACGGATCGAAGGTATGTATCTGGTAAAGGTCGACATAATCGGTCCCCAGCCGGCGAAGACTTCCTTCCAACTCCTGCTGCAGGTGATAACGGGAGGAGCCCCTTTGGTTGGGGCCTTGGCCGGTGGGAAGTCCGGCTTTGGTCGCAAGAACAGCCTGTTGCCTTCTACCTTTAAGCGCTAGTCCGATGATTCGCTCGGATTCCGTTCCCGCGTAGATGTTGGCCGTATCGATGAAATTAATCCCGCTGTCCAGTGCGTAATGGACAATTCGAATGGAGGTGGGTTCGTCGGCGCGTTTGCCGAACGCATTCGTACCCAGGCCCAGTGCCGAGACTTGCAGCCCGCTGCTGCCGAGATGACGATAGTTCATGGTGATTCCTCCTCTTTTTATCACAATTAAGATTGTATCCATTATCGCAAAGGCTAGGGGAGTAATGCAACGGAACGCCGTATTCCTTAAGAACTACCCAGCTTCTTGCGAATTTAGTTTGTAAGATTCATTGCATGTATAAATGGAAGGAGTATAATGATCAGCAGGAAATTCCTGTAATTTATGGTGTCGACCCCTGATATTTTATTTGAAAGAGGATGTAGGATGAAGAAGAATTATATCGTATTAGGATTAACGGCCTTTTTATTGCTGGCGGGTTTTTCGTCAAGTTATGCGGCAACAAATGTAACGGAACCAACCCATTTCTCGTATGATCATCAGGACGAATGGGAATTTGTGTCAGGCAAGATGCAATCTCCAATCAATATTGTTACGTCCCAAGCCGTTAAGTATAAAGGTTCCGATTTGACGTTGAAGTATGATGAGGTAGGAACTTCGGTCGTTGATGACGGACACAGCATCCAAGTTGGCTTGCGCGGTACCGCGGAAATCGATGATCGCACGTTCTCCCTTAAGCAAGTTCATTTTCATGCCGTAAGCGAGCATACGATCAACGGCAAACACTTTCCGCTGGAAGGTCACTTCGTCCATGAAGCGCAAGACGGCCGAAAAGCGGTGATCGGAGTGATGTTTAAGGCTGGGAAGGCGAACACAGCGTTTCAACAAATTTTGGATGCGGCCAAGTCCAATGCGAGTGGGGAAAAGGGGATAAAGATCGATAAATTGGACATTCAAAAATTACTCCCCGCCAACCTGGGGTACTATCATTATTTGGGGTCTTTAACGACGCCGCCTTTAACCGAAAATGTGGAATGGTATATCCTGAAACAGCCGGTGGAACTATCCCAGAAGCAACTGGATGAGTTCTATCAATACTACGACGACAATCACCGCAACCTTCAGGAACTCAACGGCCGGACCGTTTTCATAAAATCGTAAATCAGTCCTTGGGAAAGGATGCACGTGATGTGCATCTTTTTTCTTTGGGGTTTTAGCGCTTTGAGCCCGAGAAGCGTGCGAAATAAAAAACCAGCTGATGGGTTCGTTATCATAAGAGTGTTCAAGCTAAATTCCTGCAGATTTGCACTAGCGTTGCATTAAACTATTATGGTGCTGCCTATCCGCAATCTTTCTTGCTGCCTGTTATAATAGCGGCGTTTTGGGCCGTTATTTCGAGCCAATTTGCCTTTTCGGGAAAAATAGCGGCCAAAAAGGATCTTATTTCACTGATGCGAGTCCAAAAATCAGGTTTCAGCCCGCTTTTGCCTAAAATAAGGCCTCAAAAGACCGCTATTTCCCACCGAAGGGACGAATTCGACAAAATAACGCCGCAAATGGCCCTTATTCTGTGGTTATGATTTAGGGCGAAGGATTCGGCATATCACGTATCGTATCTGGAAATTGGTCAGCGATCGTGTCCTCAGGTTTCAGGGGTTGCCTTGGGCTCCCCATCAATATTCACTGCGTTTAAACGAAGAATGACCCCGACATAAAAATCCGATTTCCTCAATAAAGGAGGGTCGGATTTTTTGGCTTGTCCGACGCCAATAGTATACAAATTGATACTATATCACATAAATGTGCGTACTGTTCACTTGCGAACCTATAGATTATACTGCCGATAACAACAAAAACTGCTGTAAACGCAAAGGAGAGAAAAAACATGACGAAAGAGACAATGAAAGCCGTAGGTCTTTATAAGTACTTGCCGATTGAGGATCCGGAAAGCCTGTTGGACGTGGAAGTGGAGAAGCCCGTGCCGGCGGGGAGAGATTTGCTCGTTAAGGTAAGGGCGATCTCCGTTAACCCGGTCGACTACAAGGTGCGTTCCCCGAAGAACCGCGAGGAGAGCGAGCCCAAAATTTTGGGCTGGGATGTCGCGGGCGTGGTGGAGCAGGTCGGTCCGGAAGTGACGTTGTTCCGTCCGGGTGACGAAGTCTTTTATGCCGGCAGCATTACCCGGCCCGGAGGGAACAGCGAGTTCCATCTGGTGGATGAACGGATTGTCGGCATGAAGCCGTCCAAACTGGATTTTGCCCAGGCTGCTGCATTGCCGTTAACGTCGATCACCGCTTGGGAAAGTTTGTACGACCGGCTTGGCATTTCCCGCAACAAAGGCGATAATGAAGGGAAGACGATTTTGATCATCGGTGCCGCCGGCGGTGTCGGATCGATTGCGACGCAGTTGGCGAAATATTCCGGTTTAACGGTCATCGGCACCGCTTCCCGGCCCGAATCGGCAGACTGGGTAACAGGACTTGGCGCCGACCATGTCATTAACCATTTTGAGGCCTTCCTTCCGCAGTTAAAGGCGGCGGGATGGGAGCAGGTCGATTATATTCTCTGCCTGAACAGCACCGAGAAACACTGGTCGAACATGGCGGAAGCGATCGCACCGCAAGGGAAGATTTGTTCTATCGTCGAAACGGATGAATTATTGAACTTGACCTTGTTAAAGAACAAAAGCGTTACGTTTGTTTGGGAATTGATGTTCACCCGGTCTACGTATCAAACCCCGGATATGATAGAACAGCATAACTTGTTAAATGAGCTCGCCCGGCTTGTGGACGATGGAGTGCTTCGGACGACGACGAACGAAACGCTGAAGCCGATTAACGCCGCGAATCTTCGCAAAGCGCATGCCATGCTGGAAACGGGCAGAACCGTCGGCAAGGTGGTTCTGGAAGGTTTTTAAATATGTTTTAGGAGCGAAAGAAATCATGAGAGACCGAAAGAGCGGATACGGATTTTGCCCCAATGATGAAGGCTGCCCGGTGGAATTCACGTTGGACGTGATCGGCGGCAAATGGAAGGGTGTGCTGCTGTATCATTTGATGTCCGGCCCGAAGCGATTTAATGAATTTCGCAAAATTTGCCCGTCCATTACTCAGCGCATGCTTACCCTGCAGCTTAGGGAGTTGGAGGAAGACGGTATCGTGCATCGCGAGGTCTATCATCAGGTCCCGCCCAAGGTGGAGTATTCTTTAACGAATTTCGGCCGGACCCTGACTCCGATCATTGCAGCAATGAGGGACTGGGGAGAGATCTACAAAAATTCGGTTCGCAGCTCGGCGGACCTTGAACCAGCCAATGCAAACGAATGATTTTGAAGTAAAGGCGGGGCATGCCATGGCGGGAGCAGCCTTATACCTGTCTGCGCGATACGATCTTTGCCCATCCTTCGATGGCTGAGACGCTGAATGACCTGCTCGCCAACATTTGAGAGATCCTATCAAAGTTCAATACCGCAAAGGCCGCCATGTCTGGCGGCTTTTTTTTCAAATGCACGTTTTTTTATTCCGCTTTATAAATTTGTTAGAAATAGGTCATATGCTGGTCTCCAGAGAACAAAGGAAAAGGATGGAGAAGCATGAATGACATTATTTTACAAACCAACCGATTATGTAAAAACTTCAAAGGACAAAGAGCGGTTCACAACGTATCCCTGACGATTCGGCGTAATACCGTTTACGGCCTGTTGGGTCCGAATGGGGCGGGAAAGTCGACTACGCTTAAAATGTTGACGGGAATGCTTAAACCCGGATCGGGCGAAATTCTGTTCGAGGGAAAACCTTGGGACCGCAAAGTTCTGCACCGGATTGGAGCGCTGATCGAGGCGCCTCCGCTTTATGAAAATTTGACGGCGAGGGAGAATCTGAAGGTACGGACCACACTCCTAGGTCTTCCGGATTCCCGGATCGATGAGGTCTTGGATATGGTCGATTTGACAAACACCGGACGCAAACGGTCCGGCCAGTTCTCCATGGGAATGAAGCAGCGCTTGGGTATCGCGATCGCCTTGCTGAACCATCCGAAGCTGCTCATCCTGGATGAACCGACGAACGGGCTGGATCCCATAGGAATCCAGGAACAGCGGGAGCTGATCCGTTCTTTTCCCGAACGCGGAATTACGGTCATTCTTTCAAGTCACATCCTCTCTGAAGTAGAACAGATTGCCGACGATATCGCGATCATGGCGGGGGGCGTACTGGCCTATCAGGAACCGGTTGTACCCGGCCAGCATCTGGAGGATCTGTTTATGGAGATTGCCAGAAAACACCGCAAGGAAGGGGTGTAAAGGATGCATCATTTTACAGCTGTTGTTCGGGCCGAGCATTTAAAGGTCAAACGAACGTTTACTCGGAAGCTGGTCTACATCGCACCGTTGGTTACCCTGATGTTATGCGTCGTACTGATGGGGGGGCATTTCTTTCAAAGCGGAAGCTTCAATTGGTGGTACGCCATGATGCTGCCGGGAACTTTGGCTCTCCTGTGTATCGGCGTGCTGCAAAAGGATGCCCGGAAACTGCGATATCGTTCGATTCTAGCCCTGCCGTTGTCACCTTCTTTAACCTGGTTGGGAAAAATCGCGGAGGTCTCCAGGCTGTTTCTGGTGTCTTCGCTGTTCTTTTGGTTGATTCTTACGGCGGGGAGCATGGTATTTCCCGGGACGTTGTCGGCAATCACCAGCTTGATCGCCTGCCTCGTCATTTTCGTCACGTTTCTTTGGCAGATTCCGCTGTGGCTTTATTTTGTTGACCGGATCGGCGTATTTGTTACGTTCATTCTCAGCATGGTCGGTAATGTGGGGTTGGGAATCATGTTGGCGACTTCAGATAAGTGGTGGTTGGTTCCTTTTACGATTCCCGGCAGGCTGATGTGCCCGATCATCCAGGTATTGCCTAACGGTTTGCCGGTTCCGGAGGGGGATCCGCTGATGGACGGCAGCGTCATTTTACCCGGATTGCTAATCTCGGTGGGGTTGTTTGTTCTGCTGTCCTTTATTACGGCAAAAGCTTTCGAAGCCAAGGAGACGAGGTAACATGAAATTATATTTGCGCTATCTTCGTTCCGACCTGATCAAACTGCGCAGGCAGCCCTTATTGTGGATACATCTGGTCATACCTCTGGTTGGAATCGCCGTGTTTCTGTCCTATTATGCGTTCAGTCCCTGGGCCTCACAATCCAAGGTTGAAGCCTACCTACAGGTCGTAGCCATTTCGCTTCCCACGATGATCGGGATCGTGTGTGCCTTTGCCGCCGACCAGGAGGCGAATGCGGGGAATTTTCAGATGCTCCTGACCTCGCCCGTCAAACCGCTGCCGTTCGTAAGCAAGATCAGTCTGCTTCTTCTGTTGGGGCTCGCAAGTGTAATGCTCGCTGCCGTCGGTTTCGGTTTCGGCTACATCTTTATCCTCGGTTCATCCTTATATGATCTGACATTTTATGTTTGCGCGGGTGGGATTCTTTTTATAGGCAGCATTTTTATGTACATTCTTCATCTTATTATTAGCCTTCGCTATGGGCGCGGGGCTTCCATGGGGCTGGGGATCGTGGAAAGTCTGGTGGCGGCCCTGCTCCTGACAGGGTTGGGCGATTTCAATTGGATTTATGTACCTTGCGCCTGGTCGGCTCGATGGATCACGATTTGGGCGCAATATCCTTATGCCCGGTTTCAAGAGATTTCCCCGCATATGCTGTTGAACAGAGGGGTCATCCACATCATCGCCGGGACAGCCATCATCGCGATTTTGTTTAGCGTTTGGCTTTACCGCTGGGAAGGGAAACGTTCGCTGGAGTAGGTCGTATCGCAGTTCCAT
Source organism: Paenibacillus sp. alder61 (assembly GCF_020179875.1). Lineage (NCBI taxonomy): Bacteria > Bacillati > Bacillota > Bacilli > Caryophanales > Paenibacillaceae > Paenibacillus > Paenibacillus sp. alder61. The sequence continues at coordinate 6,008 of NZ_JAIUDG010000020.1, read as the reverse complement.
ATTATTACATCCGACAGCGGGAATGTTATATATAAGAACGAAATGCGTTCCTAGTATACTTGGAAGAGGGATATTTCACCATTCGAAATTTGCCTATTCTTTTTCTGGAGGATGAACATGAGTCATAATTTGTTCCGGATTGGAGAGAGGGACCGTTTAACATGGATGAACGAACCGACAAGTTGGGAGTATACCGCAGATGGCGGGTTGTGTGTTCATGCACCGGCCAAAGCCGATTTTTTCAAGGATCCCGCGGGAAAACACGTGGTTCATTCAGCTCCGTTTTTGCATGTACCGGCCGAAACGTCCTTTCAGCTTACGACACAACTGCAGGTGGAGATGCATCATATTTATGATTCGGGATGTCTGATGTTAATGGCCGATGAGGACAATTGGGCCAAGCTTTGTTACGAATTCAACGGTGAACATGCCACCATCGTTTCCGTCGTAACCCAAAACGGATGCTCCGATGATTGCAATTCGGAACGGGTGACGGTAGAGAACCCCTACTTAAGAATCACGAAAAGAGAAAATACGGTTTCCTTTTTCTATTCGGCGAATGGGGAAGACTGGAAACTCATCCGTTACTTCGGGATGAAAGCCCCGGGCGGGTTTAAGGCGGGGGTCGTAGCCCAGTCCCCGATGGGAACGGGGTGCCGGGCCTGCTTCAAATATCTCAGCATGACCAAGCCGGACATCGACAGCAGATTTTAGACATTTGAAAAAAGATAAGCCGCCAATGAAGGCGGCTTTTTGGCTTTAATCCGATGATGCTACTTTTGGCCCGGCAATTCAGGCGCTTCGCTTTCTATATCGCTTTCCGTCACCGGGGGTTGCTCCGGCTGCTGGTCAAGCTGTCCCGGCGGAGTGTAAGGTTTGACAACCAGCACGCTTGCGGTGAAGGTATGTTCCCCGTAAGTGGCCGTCACGGAAGTCAGCCCCGGCTTGATGCCGATGAGATATCCGCGCTCGTCAACTTGAGCGATATCGGGATTGCCGATCGTAAACCGGGTTTCACCGTTCACGATGGACGTATGGCCCGTATCATCGGTAAATAAAGCAAGGACGTCCAATTCACTGTCGATCTCCAGAGAATAATCCTCCGAATCCAGATAGAAACGGCCGGCGGTTTGACCCGGGGTCTCGGAGACGGTCACCGGCAGCGTTGTTGTGTAACCGCCGAATTCGGCTACAATTTCCGTGGTCCCGACCGATAGACCGGTAACGAAGCCATCGGGGTCGACGGAGGCAATTTCCGGGTTGAGCGAAGTAAGGGTGGCCGTACCGGTGATATCCGCAGCGTTTCCGTCGGCATATACGGCCTGTACGACACTCGGCTTACGTTCGCCGATCTGCAGAGTCAGTTCCGGATTCGCAAACCGAATTTCTTTTAATTCCGCGGACGGCTCCTCCGTTTGACCCGATAATTTAACCAGCAGCATCCGTTGTTTATTGTTTTCGGTAACTTTACCCGAGAGCATAAAACCGTCGTCATCGGTCATCGTTCCTGTACCCGAACCGAGAAGTCCCGGTACCTCTAATCGCAAACTTCCTGTGAGTTTTCCAGCCGCATTCAATTGATAGACTTGAAATTGACGGTGGTAATTCGGGTAATTCCCTGTAGTATATTGACCCAATAACGCGAACCCGTCGGAGGTGGAGGCGAGTTCTCCCAGAGCAAAGCTTCCCTCATCAACAGTAAAAGACTTCTCCCAAAGAACTTCACCATTGGTTGCTATATTAAGAACGAACACGGTCATTTTATCGTCTAGCCGTTTCGACCCTCCCACGAGATAAGTCCCGTCCGGCGCCAATTGGACGGCATTGGCCGAAATGCCGCTCCCCGGCAAGGTCTGCTTGCGGGTCCATTCAATCTCGCCCTCGCTGTCAAGCTTCACAATGAGGGAAGCGTCGGGGTGTTGTTCGGAGATAAACTCCTCCATTTGCCCGACCGCCAGAATTCCGCCGTCAGGTGTGATCAACAGATCATTAAAGTATTGAAAATCGCCCATCGGGTACTCCACGTCGGAGAAATGGTGTTGTTTTATCCAAACTTCATTCCCATGTTCATCGACTTTCATTAAATAGGCCCAGGCCGCTGCCGATGGGTTGATATTATAGCCGGTAACAACAAACCCGTGATCCGGGGTTTCCACGACGCTATCCACATATCCGGAGACTCGATAGTGATTTACCCATTCGAGGTTCCCTTGATCGTCCAACTTTGCCAAAACCGGAACATTGTGCGGCCGGGAACTGCGGTCCGTCGCTGATCCGCCGACGAAGTAACCGCCGTCTTGCGTAGGGATCACTTCTTTCAGCGAGAAGTCATATACATACGAATCCTCTTCGTCAATCCACACGGTTTGCTCCCACTGTTGGTTGCCATTTTCATCCACTTTTACAACATAACCTTTTTGTACGGCTTCGGAGTCTGAGGACCTAACTTCGTCGATATCCCCAACGGCGACGTAACCTCCGTCCGAAGTTGCCGCGACCGCATTGCCTGTGGATCGTGCGAAGCTATGGCCATACGTCGAACTCCATTCTACTTTCGGTGTGAGCGGCTGATCGGGAGTTGCGGCCGCGCTGCTTGACCCGGCCCAACCGGTCCAAGACAGAGCGGAGCATAGCATTACTGCCGCAAATCTTTTCGTCAATGACGACATTCGCATTTCTCCTCTCAAATGGGGTTCAAAGAACTTACCCTTCTATTATCCAGGAAGGCGGAGGGAGAAAACACCCGCTAAACTCCCTAATTCTATCATGCTATGAAATGGTTATTAAGTGTTAGATTCGAGTTTCAATGCATCAAAGGGAGGGGGACGGAAGTGTGGGGCTCGGCGATTTGGGAATAGGAAGAAAGTGGCTTTTATGTTAAACTGTCTAAAATAAATTTAAGGAGATTTCTATAATGGAAAAAACGACCTATCGCCTGCGTCGTCCTACCATGGATGACGCCCAGGCCGTTTGCGATCTGGTGGCCGCCTGCGATACCGAAGACCTGGGGGCCCCCGACATCGTACTTGCCGATGTTTTGGACATGTGGTCCGGATTTGATCTCGACAAGCAGGTTTGGGTTGTCGAGGATACGGAATCCAAGCTGACCGGATACGCTTTTCTCGAGGAAGACAGCGAAGAGAAGCTGTTCAGCTACGGCTGCGTGAGGCCCTCCGTACGCGGCCGCGGAATCGGTTCGATGCTTGTGGAGGCGCTTGAATCGCATGCTGCCGAACTACGGAGGGAATCCGGGGTTCCCAAGCGTCTGCAAAGCATGATTCCCACGCTATGCGGGGATGCCGTCCGGTTATTTGAGAGCAGGGGGTTCGCACCGGTACGGTACTTTAAACGGATGGGGATCCGGCTTGACGCCGAACCGGCGCCGGCGAACTTCCCGGACGGATTCACCGTCGGGCCATACGTGAAGGGGGCCGACGAACGAGCGGTCTACGAAGCTTATATCGAATCTTTCGCGGATCATTGGGATTTTGCGGAACCGTCTTTTGAGAAATGGGTGGAGAAGACACAGCTGCCGACCTTCAACGAACAGTGGTGGATGATCGCTCGGGATTCGGAGGGAAGCGTAGCGGGATTTGCGCTCGCCCGTATGCGCGATGACTTGTTATTCATTGAGAAGATCGGCGTTCGCCGCCCGTTCCGCGGCCGCGGTCTTGCGCTCGCGCTGCTGCACACCGTGTTTGCGGCCTCCTACCGCGCGGGCCAGCCGCTTGTCTCGCTAGGCGTGGATGCCGCCAATCCTTCGGGAGCCTATCGTCTCTATGAAAAGGCCGGCATGAAACCGGAACATGAAATCAGCATCTACGAAAAGACACTGAGCTAGACAAACCGGTACCGGAAAATTTTGGTTTGTTTACGAGCTTCGCGACGATAACCATCAAGTGCATGAACTGTCTGTCGTCGGCGAAGAGCTTTAAGATTGTGGACGAATGGGCCGAAAAACCATAGACAAAGTAAAAATATCGGCTAAAACATGCCGGAATTCGTGATCGAGCCGCGGAGTTCCTGGACATCCAGCATAGGCGGCCGTCCGTACATTCGGGCGTATTCCCGGCTGAACTGGGAAGGACTCTCGTAGCCGACACGAAAAGCCGCGTCGGAGGCTTGCACGTTTTCCGTCAGCATGAGACGCCGAGCTTCCTGCAGGCGTACCGTTTTCTGATATTGCAACGGACTCATCGCCGTGACGCGTTTAAAATGTTTATGGAACGCCGAGGGGCTCATGTTGACGGACTTTGCCAGCTGCTCGATCATGAGCGGGCGGTTGAATTCCCGATTAATCACTTGAATCGCTTGAGCGATATGATACGCATGACTGCCGATGACCGCAAATTGTTGGATGAGAGCGCCTTGCTCGCTTTGCAGCACCCGATACAGAATTTCACGGGTAATCAGCGGGGCTAGAACAGGGATATCCTGTGGCGTATCCAATAACTGCAAGAGACGCACAAGCGCTTCCAGCAGGCCGGGAGAGGTTCGATTCACGGTAATGCCGCGGGATGCCGCAGGATTGGACACCGGTTGATTCATGTTTTTCACAATATCCAAAATAACGTCGACATCAAAGCTGAGCTTGAGGCTTAAATAAGGGGTTTTCGGGGATGCTTCGACAATTCGGCCCACAATCGGCAATTCAACGGACGTAACGAGATAGGAAGAAGCATCGTAACGGTAAATCTCATCGGCCAGTAGGGCCGTTTTCGCTCCTTGGGCCACGACGCAAATGGACGGTTTATACACCGATTCCAACGGCTGATCCGACGGTTGCGTGGCGTGCATGAGCATCAATGAGGGGACGGCAGTGCGATGCGTTCCGGTCGACGAAACGTGCCGGCTTATCAAGGAAGCCATTTGGTGCAGCGTTTGCTCCATGCGCATAACTTCAACCATGTCGGCAACCTCCTTTTCGGGAAACATGTCATTTATTATTATATTATCGTCTCGGAAGAGAATTAGGCAAGGATTGGACAGCAATGTTCTAACGAGTTGAAGCCATAGCTTCTTATAATGAACTTACGAGGTCGAACTTGAGGATCGGATCGGCCAATTCATTATAAAGGAGCAAACCATATGAGTTTGAATGAAAAAGTTGCAATCGTCACAGGGGCCTCCAGGGGCATTGGGCGCCAGGTGGCCATCCAATTGGCCCAAGCCGGCGCAAAGGTGATTGTCCATTATTCCTCCAGCCCGGCTCAAGCGAACGAGGTGGTGGATACGATTGTGCAAGCCGGTGGAGAAGCCTTGGCTGTACGCGCCGATGTGAGCAAGGTGATGGAAGTGGAGGATTTGTTTACGAGGACACTCGAGCGTTTCGGCCGTGTGGATATTCTGATCAATAACGCTGGCATCATGGAGCGCAGATCGATTGAGGACGTCACGGAAGAGATGTTTGACCAGCACTTTTCGGTTAATGTAAAAGGAACGTATTTCGCTTGCCAACAAGCCATGAAACATATGACGAGAGGCGGCTCGATCATTAATTTCTCAACTTCCGTGTCGGGAGCGATGCTCCCGGAGTACAGCGTATACGCGGCAACGAAAGGGGCCGTCGAACAGTTAACCCGCCAGTTGGCCAAAGAGTTCGGTCCCAAAGATATCATCATGAATTGCCTTGCGCCCGGTCAAGTGGCCACCGAGTTGTTCCTGAACGGCAAATCGGAGGAACTGATCGATTCGTACCGCCGAATGAACGCCTTCGGACGGCTTGGCGAAACGCAGGACATCGCGAATGCGGTCGAAATGCTCGTCAGCGACAACGCCCGCTGGATTACCGGGCAGACGATCAGGGTTAACGGCGGATTTAACTAAACTGGAAGGGCAAGTTGTCGGGAAGAAAGGGCTTAGCTTTAAGCCCTTTTTTTTGTTAGTGGCTTTAGCCAGTTGAGTACGCGAAGCGTGCGAAACAAAAAACCACCCGCTATGCGGGTGGAGGGATCTAGGGTTTGACCAACAAGACCATTCCCATAAAATTGAGATGTTCAGGCTCAATA